>DIVU01000040.1 GCA_002423365.1 Desulfuromonadaceae bacterium UBA6124
TCAGCACGCCCGCCTGGGCGCCGCGGCCCGTCGCCGTCATGATCGACATCGGCGTGGCAAGGCCAAGGGCGCACGGGCAGGCGATGATCAGCACGGCAATCGCCGAAACCAGGGCGTAGGCATAGGACGGAGCGGGTCCCCACACGGACCATGCGATGAAGGCGACGACGGCGATGGCAATCACCGCCGGGACGAATTTGCCGGCGACCGCATCGGCCAGCTTCTGGATCGGCGCGCGCGAACGCTGGGCGTTGGTGACCATTTCGACGATCTGGCTCAAGGTGGTGTCGGCCCCCACCCGTTTCGCCTCGATCACCAGGCTGCCCGTGCCGTTGATGGTGGCGCCGGTCACCGGATCGCCCACCGCCTTCTCGACCGGAACCGCCTCACCGGAAATCATCGACTCGTCGACCGACGAGCGGCCCTCGACCACTTCACCATCCACGGGAACCTTTTCGCCCGGCCGCACCCTGACGCGGTCACCGACCTTCACATCCTCGAGCGCGACCTCCTCTTCCGCCCCGTCCGGGCGGATGACGCGCGCGGTCTTGGCGGCAAGATCGAGCAGCGCGCGGATCGCCGCGCCCGTCCGTTCCCTGGCGCCGAGCTCCAGGATCTGGCCGAGAAGCACAAGCACGACGATGACCGCGCCGGCCTCGAAGTAGACCCCGACATGGCCCTCCGCATCACGGAAGCCCTCGGGAAAGATCCCCGGAGCGAGAACCGCAACGACGCTGAAGATCCAAGCGGCAGAAACGCCCATGCCGATCAGGCTGAACATGTTGAGGTTCATGGTCCGGAACGATTTTGCCCCGCGGACCAGGAACGGCCACCCGGACCACAGGATCACCGGCGTGCCAAGGACAAGCTCGGTCCACAGCGTCAGGCGCTCGCCGATCCACCCGCGGACCGGCAGGCCGACCATCGGTCCCATGGTGAATATCAGAAGCGGGATCGTCAGTGCCACCCCGACCCAGAAGCGGCGCCTGAAATCTGCAAGCTCCGGGTTGGGCCCCTCGTCGTCGGCAGGAACGCCCTTGGGCTCCAGCGCCATGCCACAGATCGGGCAGTTGCCGGGCCCGATCTGCTCGATCTCGGGATGCATCGGGCAGGTGTAGATCGTCCCCTTGGGCACCGGCACGGCGTGCCCGCCCCCGTTCGACGGGGCCTGGTGATCATGGCCATGGTGGCCGCGCGCCCCGTGTGCGTGGTTATGGTGGTGCGGCCCCCCGACATCGGTGCCGTCGCTATCGAGGTAACGGCCGGGTTCCCGACGGAATTTATCGGCGCAGCCGGCGGAGCAGAACGCGTAAGTCCTGCCTTCGTGCTCCACGACATGCCGGGCGGTGGCGGGTTCCACGTCCATGCCGCATACCGGATCCTTGGTTCTGGTCAACTCGTTCATGGGTTCAACCCTCTCTTGAAATTCGTGCCAGGCGCGTTGGCCAGACGGATTTGGCTGCCAAGCAAAATGGAGGCGGGAGCATCAGGCATCCACCAGGGCCGCGACCGCGCCGCCCGCGTCGAGCGGTTTGATGGCCGCCCAGCTGCGCAGCTTTGACACCGCCGCGCTTTCGACCTGCCTTGCCCGCTCGGCGCTTATGCCAAAAAGCGCTCCGAGATCCCTCAGCGTGCGGGGGGAGTCGCTGAGATGGCGCGCAACAATGATGGCCCGCTCGCGCTCGCTGAGGCCGCTCAGAGCGTTTCGCAGCCAAGCCCTTCGGTCCCGTCGTTCGCGGACTTCCACAACGATTTCCTCGGGCGACGGGCCTTCAGCAGCCAGGGTGACACCGTTGGCCACGTCCAGATCGATTTCCTCCATCGCGGGCACGTCGGCGCCGCCAAGGAAGGCTTCCATCTCCTCGATGGCCCTCAACGAAACGCCCAGGGCGGCGGCGGCCCGCTCGCGCTCGTCGCCGCTCATCCGTCCGTCGATCTGCGAACCGTACCGTAACCGCTGAAGGCGGAAGAAGAGTGAGCGGTGCGCTCCACCGGTGATCCGCCGGACGACAGATCGGTTGTGGAGGACGTAGTCCTGGATGGCCGCACGAACCCACCACGTCGCATAGGTCGAAAAGCGGACTCCGCGCTCCGGATCGAAGCGGTTAGCTGCATGGACGAGGGCGGCGTTGCCTTCCTGAATCAGGTCGTCGAACGAAAGGTCAAACCCGCGAAACCGTTTGGTGACGCCGAGAACGAGGTGGCGGTGCGCCGTGACCAGTTCGGCCAGGGCGCGGCCGTCGCCCGCGTTTTTCCATCGCCGAGCCAGTTCCAATTCACGCTCGACGGTCAACAGCGCTGCGGAGCCACGGGTGTCCGCGCGCGGTTTCTCTACATGAAAAGTCATTTGCATCGCACTCTCCGAACATTCCCATATTCCATCGGACGCCCTTGAATGAGGGGCTTTGGCGTCGAAGCGACCGGAGACCGGCGCCCCGCGCGAGATCAAGCGTGGATTGGGGTTCTCGGAGGGAAGGGATCTGGCGCATCCGGCCGTGGCGAGATCGGAGCCGATACGGCTACGGCATAATCCATGGTGGGGGGGATACGCCAAGGACCGCTCTGGGACGGACTCGTGGCGACCGGTGAGCCACACGGGGCCGAACAATGGCCCCCGGCGTGGACTCCGCCGGACTCCTCGCCTGCCGCCGGGCATGACGCGGTCGCAACGACCTCGAGGGTGTGATGACCGACGGCAGATACGCCGGCGTTTTCCATTGTCGCCTGCGCCGGCGACGCTAGGCCGATCATTGCAAGGGCAAGGATGAAAACGACCCCTGACACGGCTCTCGCCGCCCTCCCCGACCGTGCGAGGCGGGCCCGCAACGCCCGCAATAACCATGAATGGCCTGTGTTCATCTGTCGTCCCAAGCGTTCTATCGGCCCTCCCAGGCGGTCTCCCCTTTCGCAAAAAAGGGGCCACCGTTTCACTTGGGGGGCCTTCGATGGTTTTCAATGTAGGGGTCCGCAGCCGGGGCCGGCGGAAAAAATTGTGACAGAGTTTGCCAACATCCCCGAGTGGCAAACTTTGTGACCAAAAACCGCTCCGCCGGCAAAGTCCTGTTACAGGTCGGCGCTTGAATGGTCCCATCGAAATTCGGAACTCACCAGCGAATTGGAGGGCCATCATGGAACGCTTTCTCAAACGGACCGCCCGCATCGTCAACGGCCAGATCAGCGGCAAGTCGGACTGCGGACTTCGTGTCGGCGCGGTGCGCCGGATCGACGAGTGGACCGCCGCCGCCGACGTCATTGGATGCAACGGCGTGCTGGTTCAGCGCTATACCGCCGACCGCCACACCGGCGAAATCCGCCGCGTGCTGTAACCCGGGCAAACCCTGACGCCGCCGAACCGAACTGGTTGGGCGAGGAGGCATCAAATGTGGAATGGATCGATGATGAACGGTGGTTGGATGGAAGGCGCATGGGCATCCGTCGGATACCACGGGCTGCTCTGGGTCGGCCTCCTTATCGTAACCGCAATATTTGCCATCGGCCTCGTCTGCGACTGGCGCAAGGAAGGGGCATCCGGCAAACCCGCGGACCGGAGATTCGGCTCGTGATGCCGCCCGTCCTCGCAAGACGCGCGCAAAGGAGTCCCACCGCCATGACATCGCTGCCCTGGGCGAAGAGCCACCCGTCGGGCGTTCGCGAAATCGACGCCACCAACGAATGCCTGGAATTCCTTCTCGAACGGCAATTTCTGCAAGGACTCCCTTGCGAGAGCACTGGACGCCACTGTCCCAAGATCGAGGATCTCACACGCTTCCTCGCCCGCAAGTTCGAGCGCGAGGAAATCCTGATGGAGCGGGTCGGCTTCCCGGGCCTCCTCCACCATCGGAGCGAACACGCCAAGCTTTTGGCGCGAGTGGACCTCCTGAGGAACAACCTGGTCTGCGGAATGTACGATTCGCAGCGTGTCTTTTCCGTCGTCACAACCTGGGCGGTGCGTCATCTCCGCGAATTCGATGACCCGTTCGGCCGCTATCTTGCCCAGCAGGTCGAGCCCCGGCCGGAAGCCGGAAAAGCCTCTTGGCGCCTTGAAATCTAGGCGTTCTGGAAACCCTGCCGACGGGGCGGCAAAAGAACCCCGAACCGGAAAAGGAGACGTCATATGGAAGCGATTTTCCCCTACCTCCTCTGGGGCGGCCTGTTTTTCCTGATGATGCGGTTCGGCTGCGGGTCGCACATATTCGGCCATCGCCACGGCGATCAGGGCCAAGTCAAAAACACCGGCCACGGCGGGGGACATGGGTGCTGCGAACCGGCCCCCAAGCCGGCTCCGGAGATAATCGACGTGCCTCGGGCCGACCAGCCTTCGCCGACCGCGCACACGGATCCCGTCTGCGGCATGTCGGTTACCGCCGATAGCGCAAAAACCAGCATCCATGCCGGCAAGGTCCACTACTTCTGCTCGCGGGACTGCAGAGAAATCTTCGAGGCGGCCCCTGAACGCTACCTGAACGGCACGGCTCCTCTCCCTGCGCGCTCGGCCGTTCCGTCGATCCCCCGCCACCACCACGCCGATGATGGCGATACCCCCCCCAACACCAAGCCATAGGAAAAACGCAGATGAGGTTATTGGGCAAAGA
>DIVU01000061.1 GCA_002423365.1 Desulfuromonadaceae bacterium UBA6124
GTCAGTTCGGAAAAGGCGTTGGCCAACTCCATCCCCCCGATATAGAGTTCGAAGCGCTCGGCCACTTGCGGATTGTCGGGCTTGCGCCGGGCGAGGGCGGCGTGGCTGGCGGGATATTCGATGAGAAAGGTTGGGCGATTTTGGCCCAGGCGCGGTTCGATTTCGAGGGCGACGATTTCGTCGAAACGCTCCGTCGCCAGGGCCTCGTCCAGGGACAGCGAACCGTAGCGGGCGAAGGCCTCGGCGACGGTCAGTCGCTCCCATGGCGGGGTCAGATCGCCCCCGGCCAATTGACCCTCTGGGCAGAGGGTGGCGAAGAGGGCTTCGCAATCCTCCATCAGCGCCCGATAGTCGCAGCCGCTGCGATACCATTCGAGCATGGTGTATTCGGGGAGATGGCGGCGGCCCCGCTCTCCTTGGCGCCAGCAGCGACAGATCTGGAAGAGGCGCGGGTAGCCGGCGGCGAGCAGGCGCTTCATGCACAGTTCGGGGCTGGTGTGCAGAAAGCCGTCGCCGCAGGCCAGGGCGTCGATGTGCAGTTCCGGGGCGTTGCCGGGAATCAGGTGCGGCGTCTCCACTTCGAGAAAATCCCCCGCCACGAAAAAGGCCCGGATCGTCTGCACGATCCGGGCACGTTTTTCCAGGGCGGGCCGTTTTCTGGCCAGGGCCCAGTTGGGTTCCATCTTATTCCTTGACCCGGGTAACGTATTGGCCGGTGCGGGTGTCGATCTGGATCAGGTCGTCGGTCTCGACGAAGGAGGGAACGGCCAGGTTGTAGCCGCTTTCGACGGTGGCCGGTTTGTTGTTGCCGGCGGCGGTATCGCCCTTGACCCAGGGATCGGCGTGGGTGACGCGCAGGTTGACGAAGTTGGGGAGGGTGATGCCGATGCCCCGACCGTTGAAGAGCAGGATCTTCACTTCCATGTTGTCTTTCAGGAAGTAATGATCGTCCCCCAGGGTCTCTTCACTCAGGGAGACCTGCTCGTAATTCTTCGTGTCCATAAAGACGTAGCCGCTGTCGTCCTGGTAGAGGTATTGCATATCCCGGTCCTCCAGGGCCGCCGGCTCGAAACTCTCGCCCGAGCGATAGGTGCGGTCGTAGATGTTGCCGGTGATCATATTGCGCATCTTGCATTTGTAAAGAGCCTGGCCCTTGCCGGGCTTGGTGAAATCGAATTGGGTGATGAGGTAAGGCTCGCCGTCGACCATCAGCTTAAGCCCTTTTTTCAGATCGGCGCAGGTGTACATGGTGGAGCTCCTTCTATGTGAGAATGGGATCGGTTGCCAAAAGGGGCATATTAAAGCACAGGGGCAAGGCCTTTGTCATGGAAAAATTCGCGATTGGCGATTGTCTCGCCCCCACCTTTTGTGCTAATTTCTTGCGCCCGTTTTCATAAAGCCCCCTCGTCAAGGAGATTTTCCCATGCTTACGACTGCCGATTTCAAGCGCGGACTGGTGATCCAGTTAGACAACGCCCCCTGCCTCATTCTCGACTACACCACCCAGTCCCCCTCGGCCCGGGGCGGCAATACCCTGGTCAAGGCCAAGTACCGCAACCTGCTCACCGCCCAGGTGCTGGAGAAGACCTTCAAGGCCGGTGACAAGGTGGACGAGGCCGATTTCGAGCGGCGCAAGGGACAGTTCCTCTATCCCGCCGGCGACGGCGGTGTCTTCATGGATCTGGAAAACTACGAGCAGTACGAGATTGGCGAAGAACTTTTCGAGCCGATTCAGGGCTATCTGCTTGAAGGGGCCGATGTGCAACTCGGCGTCTTTCAGGGGCGGGTGGTGAGTATCGATCCGCCGATGATCGTGGAGCTGAACGTCACCGAGACGGCCCCGGCGATCAAAAACGCCACCGCCACCGCCCAGACCAAGGAAGCGTTGCTGGAAACCGGACTGCGCATTCAGGTGCCGGGCTACCTCGAATCCGGCGAGCGCATCAAGGTCGACACCCGCGAAGGGCGGTTCGTCTCGCGGGCCTAGCGGTTCGCGGCCCCTTGTCGGAATCTTTTAGCGGATTGTCGATATTTTTTACAGAAATGCGCCGATAAATTTCTTTTTCGGTCATTAATTGTCGTGATTTTAGGTGCTTGTGGTTTGGCTCTATTATTGCAAAAAACATGAAATGAAATGTTTTCACGCGAATAAAGGGGGCACCTATGAAAAAGATAGTTTTGCTGGTTTCGGTGTTGCTGCTGTGGGTTGGGCAGGCTTGGGCGTTGACTTATAGTGGAAGCTTGAGCAGTGCCCCAAACGGCGGGCTCTACGCCACGAGCTTTTGGGCTACCTCCTCCAGCTTTAGTTGGGATGTCAGTTACAGCGATCAGACCGGGCTTTGGACCTATGACTACACTTGGACCGGCCTGACCAAGGCGCTCAGCCATATTATTGTTCAGGTTTCCGATACCTTCGATGAAATCAACATTTATGATGGGACCACGGCGTCTTATGAACTGGATAACTTTGTTCCGGGTTCTTCTAATCCGGGTATTCCCGATGATATTTACGGTCTGAAGTTCGAGACCTCCGGCGATCCCACTACGTATGATTTCACCATTGTTACCGATCGCGCGCCCATGTGGGGCAATGTCTATGCGAAGGACGGGGTTGAAAATGTCGGGAACGGGAACAATAAGATAGATGTTTACGCCTACAACACCGGATTTGCCCTAGTTCCGCCTGTTTTTGATCCCTTTACCGGCGTTTCCCTGCTTTCCGAGCCGACGTTCGCTCCCAACGTGGTGCAATACGGGCCTGTGTTTACCTCAACAACCGGAGTCAACTACGGTTGGGCGCTGGTTCCCGATACGGTCAACGGCGGTGGCGGCGGTGGCGGACAGTTTGTCGTTCCCGAACCCGGAACCTTCATTCTCGTCGGCGCCGGCTTGGTTGGCTTGGCGCTGCTGCGGAGAAAGCAGGGGCGGTAATTTCCCCGGCGGAAATGTTCAGATCAAAAAGGGCGGAGCCTCCCCGGGGTGTTCCGCCCTTTTTGCTTTTATCCGGCGGACTTTGCTTCGAAAAGATTTAACCCTTTGCGCCGACCTACCGCTTGTTGTATAAACAGCCATCGCGGTCGGTTTAAAACATTATTTTGNNGTGGTTTTACTTGTGTGGCTGGCCTTGCAACGGCGGAAGGGCGCACGGCGCACGGCGGAGGCCTCGGTGGAGGACGCGCGGAAGGTTCCTCGCGGCGCCCCTCGTTTTGACGCCCATTGGCCGGTTACGATCGAGACGCGTACCGGCACCCGTCAGGGGGTGACGGGCAATGCCTCCCCNNGACCGAGGTCGCGGGAAATCAAGGTCAAGGCCCGGGTCGTATGGTCGCTGTCGGGGACAAAGGAAAGCGAAGCCCAGACGGTCCCCGGCATGGGCATCATGTTTACCGAAATTTCGCAGGAGGACCGGATTTTTCTGCGGACTCTCGGCGGAACGGCGGATTAACGAGCTCGCCGCGGTCGCGTCAGAAAAGAGTTGACAGGCGCTGCCGTCTTCGATATAAAGACCGCCTTTACAGTTGGAACAGGCACGTAGCTCA
>DIVU01000012.1 GCA_002423365.1 Desulfuromonadaceae bacterium UBA6124
CGCACGCGGCGGGCGAGATGACGCTCGACGGCACCGACATCTCCCGCCTCGACGCCTTCCGCATCGCCCGCTTAGGATTGGGCTATGTGCCCGAGGAGCGGCGCATCTTCACCGACCTGACGGTGGCCGAGAACCTGGAGGCCGGCCGCCGGCCGCCGCGCGAGGGATTCCCGGAATGGACGGCCGAGCGGCTGTTCACGCTTTTCCCCAACCTCGCCGACTCGCGCCGCCGGCGGGCCGCCCACATCTCGGGCGGCGAGCAGCAGATGCTCTCCATCGCCCGCACGCTGATGGGCAACCCGACGCTGCTGCTGCTCGACGAGCCCTCCGAGGGCCTGGCCCCGAAGATCTTGGATCAGATCGCCGCCACCGTGGTGGCGCTCAAGGCCGAGGGGCTGACCATCCTGTTGGCCGAACAAAGCCTGCGCTTCGCCGGCGCCATTGCCGAAAGGGTCGCCGTCATCGAAACCGGCCGCATCCGCTGGCAGGGCCCGATGGCGGAGTTTGCCGCCGACACCGAGGCGCAGGCGCGGTACTTATTGGCGTAGGGGAAGACGGGAACGGGGCCGGGTGCCGATGCGGCGAAATGACGATTATTCGGTTTGGCTGATATGGATTAACGTATTGAAATAACGGATGAATCGGTGGATTCAGAAAAAAAACATCGTCATTTCTCGTCATTTTGCCATTTTATCTCTTTATTTCAACGCGTTAACCCCCTTCGATGGAAAGGGGAGCAAAGGCCGGGCGGTCTGCCGTGTCGACGCCCCGTCGCTCGTTCCAATCGTCATTCCCGCGAACGCGGGTGTCCGAAGGTGGCGCGCAGCGTCAATCCAGGAAAGCCGCCGCATTCTGGATTCCGGCTCTCCGCTTCGCTCCGGCCGGAATGACGATGTAAGTGCAATGCTGCACCTGCGTGCCCGGCCTTTTGCCCCGGTTACCCTTCGATACATTCCCGATCCCTCTTGCTGCCGGAGAGCCGGCCCCACCCGGAAGGACAACCGATCTTCCGACCCTCCCGCCACTTGCCATCGATAAGTGATAGGATCATATACCATTTTATAGGAATTTTCAACTACAATCGTAAACTCCGCCGCCATGCCACCCAGGGATAGCTGCCCCTCATCACGAGCAACCCAGCGCCGTCGCCGCTCGACCGGCCTTCCGAGGGGCTTGGCCCCCAAGATCCCGGATCAAATTGCCGCAATCGTCGTCGCGCTCAAGGCCGAGGGCTGATCGTTCTCTCGGCCGAACAAAGCCTGCGTTTCGCAGGCGCCATCGCCGAGAGCGTCGCCGTCATCGAAACCGGCCACATCCGCTAGCAAGGCCCGATGGCCGACTTCGCCGCCGCCAGAAGCTCAGGCTAGACATTTTCCTCTGCGGATTCCTCTGCGGAACAAGCAGCCGCCCCCACGCATCATCGACGCACATCCCTGGTAAGCAATGAAACCGGCTCAAGTTTTAGAGCAGACAGTTTTGTAATCGCTTGCTCTCCAAGGATATACGTGTGCCTTAGTTCCTGAGTAGCAGGATCATAGGTGACATTGTCTGGCAAGTAGTAAGAGATTTTTTCTGGCGTCTCTCCGGCAAGCGTTGGAAAGCGTTGCAACTCATAATACATCGCGTCCTTCAAGATCATGAACGCGGTCCGGTTCTTTTGCTCGCGCGGCCTATGATAGGGTCCTATGCAAGCCAAAAGGATCCGAGATACGG
This sequence comes from Desulfuromonadaceae bacterium UBA6124, assembly GCA_002423365.1. Taxonomy (GTDB): domain Bacteria; phylum Desulfobacterota; class Desulfuromonadia; order Desulfuromonadales; family Trichloromonadaceae; genus Trichloromonas. Next base: position 1,714 of record DIVU01000012.1, read on the forward strand.
CAGGAAACCAACCATCCATATTCTCGCGAAGCTTTGCAACCAGTCTAAGTGCTAAACGTTGCTGAAAAGGCGTCATTCCGTCAGGCTCTTCGCCGATCGACGGGAATGCTCTTTGAAAGAAGCTGATGGCTAGTCCCCAAAATATGTCAGTTGGACCTTTGAAATCGTTAGAGATAGAAGCCAATGCATTGAAAGAAATGTTTACCAGCGCCGTAAGTAAATCGCTTGGCCTTTTATGGGGATCATCACAATATAGAATTTCCAGTTGATGGGGCAAGGCTTCCAATGAAACTTTTTCTGCCATTTCAGTGACGAGATCGACGCTGTTTTGCATCTCGAACACGAATTCATAGGCTGCGTCTCCAGCTTTATGCGGACTTCGCGCCTGCGAGAAAGCGCCTTCGTAGAAATTTGAAATGCTATGGGGAACATACATGCCCCAGAAACTACGCGCCTCGATGATCGTCGTCAGAGCCCTTTTAGCAGCGCTATTGAACCGCCGGAGATTTGATGGTGTCGCAATATTGTCGCTCGTGAAGCGGAGGGTAGAAAACGGATCGTATGTTCTGAGGATGAAAGGTTGGGCAAACAAGCTATCAGACAGCAACGGTGCGGTAGCGAAGCCGTGATAACCTAATTCTCGCGTCATCATACTGTCGTCACATAAAATCGCTTGGCGTGCCAACTCCCGGACGAATGCTTCGGCGCCGCGAGAATGAAGTTGTTTCTCTTCCAATTCCTGCAACATCCAGCCTACGTGCCATGGCAATAACTTCACGAGTGACTTGCAGAATACGGGGTCAGCTATAATGCCCAGAAAAGACCACGCATAACTTGCCCTCTTAAGTTCGACGCGGTGTGTAAAGTCAAAAAATGCCGACGTATCCGCTCGGTGTTCGGAAAATCCAGCCATTTTTATAAGCGTTGGCAGACTTCTTACTAAGTCAGGAACATAGTCGCAATGATCCTTTTCATTCGCGCGAGAGAGTAGTTGAGCCGACGCTCTAACGAACCGGACAGCGGTTCGTGGCCTAACCTGTACTGGTCTGACAATCGCAACTACGATGGCCCCATATGCCACGAAAAAAAATAACGCCGCGATCAATTCCCAGATGATTGGATAGCTCCAAGGAGCGTTATGGAAGAGGGGAAGGCTCGGCAACAACGCAGCAGCCATGGCTGCCAACGCACCTGCGAATACAAAGACGTACAAATTCGTGAGGGACAGATGGCGCGCGGTAAGCCGGAAATGATAGATCGGCTTTAGAAGTTGCTGAACCGCAAGAGTGAAACCCAAAGCTGCAACCACCTCGCCCAGACTGAAGTACACGGTGGTAGGAACCGTTGGGTCATAAACGCAGGTGCCCAGTGCTTCCAGGCCTAAACAGGCATGCTTCACTTCGGCGGCTATTGAGGTAGCGTCGGACATCCGCGAACCAACCTAAAGCTGCGACCACCAAACTGGCATTGAATGGAATTACAGTCCAGTTCCCCGTCACAAGCGCTCTTCTCGGCGTCCCTCAATACATCCCGTACGGCGCCCGTTCCGCTGTAACCGACCGCCAATCATCCCTTACAACACCATTATGTGCATATACACTTATCTGCATGCTCGCTAACCCCACCCTCGACCTCTCCCTCTGCCTGCAATGCCACTGCCTGGCGGCGCGCCGCCAAGCGCGGGAATTGCCCCGGCTTTGCGAGGCCAGGCTGCGGCCGCATGGGTTGCGGGCCACCCAGTTCTCGGTGCTGGTCGCCCTGGCGGCGGCCGGGCCGGCGCCCATCGGCGCCCTGGCCGGGGCGCTGGGGATGGAGCGCACGACGCTGACACGCGGCG
>DIVU01000354.1 GCA_002423365.1 Desulfuromonadaceae bacterium UBA6124
GTGGTGCACTTGCAAATTGAATTCACCCTCCATTAATAGTCATCCCTTACAACACTCCACCTCGTCCACGTTGATCTGCATAACGCTTGAGCTTACCGGCGGGCGATAGCCCTTCCGCTGGAGCGGTTTTTTAGTCCTGCCCCTCCTCCACCGAATCACGCTTCACAACTACGGCGTTCGCCGTAGCAGTTCGCCGGATTTCCTCGCGTAAGGCGATCACCTCATCCCGGAGGGCAGCCAGTTGTTTGGCACCCGCAAGCTCGGCTTCAACATTCTCCGCGTCACGGCCGATGAAGAAGGTTGCGAGCGTCGCCGTCACGTAGCCGAAGACGGCAAAAGCATAGAGCGCCAAGAAGACGCACAGCACGCGCCCCTCAATCGTCTCCGGCCAGTACTGCGAGCCCATCGTGGTGAGGACCATCGTGGTCCACCACAGCGCTTCACCGTAGCTCTTCATGCCGCCGGGAGCCACGTTCTCGAAGGCGTACATCCCGGCTGCGCCAGTGAACGTGACCAGTACAGTGAGGGCGATAACGTAGCCGAAGCCCCGCCGGCTCAGGCTCGCGGCGAGCGCATGCATGCCGCGGTTCAGCGAACTGACGACGCGGAGCAAACGAAAACTCCGCCCCACGTGGGCCAACCGGAGCAGTCGAAACACCCGAAAGAAGCGGAAGAGACGCAACGCCGGTATCAGCAGCGACGTGGCGGTCAGCCAATTTTTCTTTAGGTAAGCGGCCTTGTGCGGTGCCAAGACAAATTCCACTGCGAAATCGAGAATGAAGATGACCCAGATGATCGTGCCGATGCTCTCGAACAGCAGGCTATCGCCCCAGATCAACTCCACGACCAACAGCGCCAACCAGACAAAGGCGAGGGCCAACATCGGCGTTTCCAGCGAGTCTTCTAAGCGCCGGAGGAGCTCGTATCGCTCGTTTTTTAGCGCCTCCTCGATAGGGGCTGCCTCATCTTGCTTCTCGCTGGCTCTCACGTCGCTCATCGGGTCTCCTCGCCTCCAAACGACCGGAAGCCCTGCCGCCTAACAAGTGATTAGTAAGTTTCTTTGATTGTATTCTCTCTCCTCTTCTTGTCAAACATTGAGGAAACGTCATAATTTCTGTAATGTATTGAAGTTATTAGCTTACAAATCGGATAACACCGCCAAATTTCACGACTAGAAATGCTCGGACAACTTCCCATGTTTAGGATCTCCCAAAACGTTCTCACCCGTTTTCTACCATCCTTGCAAAACGGGCGGGACCCACCGGCCAGCAGGAAATGCAATGTTTCGGCCTCAACCCAGAATCAGGCTTTCACTGCCGTTCTTTTTCTATACCGCCACGTACTCAAGACGGACTTCGGAGATCATCAGAAGGCTCTGACGAAATGCCCCGACTGCGGCCGCGCCATCCCGGCCTATCATCCGTGTCTTGAAAAGAAAAAGGGGTTGAATTCCGGCGGTAACACGAAGCACCTTGGAGGAAGAACAGAAAGATTGTCAAGGGAGGCTTAAAACAGTCGGCGGAACAGGGAACTAAACCGAAGAAGATGTATACAGCGGTCGTCTCAGAACAAGGTTGCGAGGACCCGGCACGAGGTCAACTCGACGATCGAACGATAAAAGCCGGAAACTCAATCGTGAGATTCCGGCTTTGAAGGGTTTTCGGAGACGGGTTGTTTATGTTGTTTATGAAGTTAAAAGTGATCAGAAGACCTTGGCCAGCTTGATCTCGAAACGAAAGCCGTCGGAAGGGGTTGGGCTGTCGTAGTCACGGTAAACGGGCAGGGTGACCAGCGCGCCGATGACGGTTCCCGTCGGCTGGTTTTTGAAAACCACCTTGGGGCCGACATACCATTCCCAGCGGGCATCGTTCTGCTCCCGGTCGAATCGTTCACTTTCGCCGTCCCAACCCAGATGCGACTCCACGCCGATGTCGAAGGTTTTGTTGAAGGCGTAGGCCCAGCCGGTAAGGCCCCGAAACATATCCGGCTTCCGATAATCGTGTTCGCCGTCGGTAAAGGTGTAGTAGTACAACTCCTGGTCGAAACGATTCGCCCCCAGGAAGTAGGTGAGGCCGACACCGCCCCCCGCGCCCCAGGCCTGGTTGCCGGTGTAGTCGTTGTTGTTTTTCCCGCCATCTGCCGTCGGCAGGACGACGCCGATATCGAAGGCGAGACTGAAGGGGGCCTTGTCGGCCTGGTTCATGACCACCTTGTGCAGAGCGACGGCGGTATCGCCGAGCCAGCCGTAGTGGTCGGTGTCGCCGGTGGCGCGCACCTCTTTTTTAACATCGTAGATCGGGGTAGCGGTGCGGATATCCAGCCCCGGAGCAAGGCCGTAACGAAACTTGACCACACCGACGTTCTTGGTCAGCTCGGCGTTGTCGTTAAGCTCATCGTCATGCAGACGGATGCCGTCGGTTTCCGCGTAGGTGTAATTGAGGAGCGCGGCGAATTTGCCGACCGGCATCCCCTCGCCGGCAGGACCCCAGGCGGCACCGACGCCGCCGAAGGCCTTGGGCGCCGGTCGAACCGTCTCGTCAGCCGCCGACACGGGACTGATCGAGAAGAGGGCGATGAGCAAGCAGGCGGGCAAGGTGTAAAGAAACGTCTTCATGCTGTTGCCTCCGGTTGTCCAACCCCGTCCCAGGGGTGTCGATTTCATGGGGGTGACCGTGGCGTGCCCAGACAGACGCCCCGGGCGGAAAGTTGGTCTTTCCACCCGGGGCGCAGACCATCAACCTACTTGACGAAAGCCTTTTCCACGCTGAACGGCATGGCCTGGTAACCGGTCGTATCCTTGAGTTGGATCTCGACGGCCGGTTCCTTGGCTCCGTATTTGAACTCCATGATGAACGGATTGGGGTCGGTCAAAAAGGCACCGGTGGCGATGTCGAAGTCCGCTCCGGCGACGGCCGAATAAACAAAGACGGAATCCTTGTCTTTCTGATATTCGGTCAGCGAGGTGACCGGGCTGTACCACTCGTTGCCGCGGTCCTTGCCGAATTCCCAGACCTGCTCAACGGTCATCTTCTTCTGATCGATCTTGTAGATGACGGCGCGGGAATACTTCATGCTCGGCAGGGCCGGCTGTTCCATGCCGCGGCTGTCGCCGTTGTCGAAGGCGCTGAGGTAGAGGATGTCACCCTTGCTTTTGCTGTCGATCTTGAAGGCCGTGTGCTGCGTCCAGGTCCAGTCGAAGCCCCCGCTTTCGCTTAGGTAACCGGGGCATTGGGAGCCGCTGGCGCCGCAGTCGATCTTATTCCCTTTGGAATCGACGGGAGTCAAAAGCTTATCCTTGTACTCATCCTTCCAGCCTTCCGGGCTACCCAGGATCCACTTGACCTCTTTATCGCGGCCGATCTTGATCATGGCCGACTGATGACGGGAACTGATGATGATGGAATCGTCCTCGGCGTCATGGTCAACGCTGTTCACGTGGGCCCAGTTCCGGCCCGGTCCGACCCCGACGATATCGCCGAATTTGTCGTTCTGATCCTGTTTCGCCAGATCCTCGGCACTCATGGTGTGACCGGCCTGGCTGGCGTCGATGTTGAGACAGACCGCACCCTGATCCAGAACCTTCATATTGACATCGCGGTAGGGATCGAGAATATCGAAGAGCCGCCATTCGTCCTGAACAATGCCGCTGCTCGGTTCCACCTCGACAATGACGTCGCGGACGGTGCGGACATTCTTGCCGTCGGCGCGCTTGAGGTTGGAACTGGCGACCCGCAGGAAGTAATTGCCGTTCGGGGAAACGTCCAGGGAGTGGGAGAAATCGTTGTAACCGGCCGGAAGTTCGCGGTTAAACACTTCCTTCCCTAAAATGTCGTACTTCACGTAGCGCTGGCCAAAGCCCCAGGTCATGGCGCCATCGTCGTTCTGTTTGAATCCCATCATGACCCCGGCGTTGTAAATGGACTTCAGGTCGTAGATGGGGTTGGCGTTCATGTACCAGCGGACTTCACCCTTGGTGTCGATGACGAAGTTCTGCGGATAGTAGTTCCATTCCAGGGCGCCGCCGGTGGGGTTGTTCCAGACCACGCGGGTGCCCTTGCCCGCCTTGTGCATGAAGTTGTTGACGAAATAGAGACGATCGCTGAACGCGCTGTCGACTTTCTTGACGTCGGCCGAAGTGAAGAAGGCCGCCTTCAGGGTTTTCGTGGCATTCGGCTCGGAATAAACGGGCGCCGCATACAGGGTATAGCTTTCCTTGACGCGATCCCATTTGCCGTTGTTCAGCTTGGAATATTCGACTTCGACGGTATTGACATAATCCGGATACAGACCGAAGACCGGAATGCCGCCGTGGGTCAGAAGGTGCTTGGGCGCGACCTGGTATTTGATTTCCTGCCCATTGTCCTTGGGAACAATGCGAACCGTGGCGTCTTTGAGGACATAGCCGCCGTTTTTGATGATCGCGGTCAAAGGCGCTATGTCATAAGGATTGATGATGACTTCGCCGATTTGTCCCTGGACCTGGTAATCAACAGCTGCGCCGCTTGCGCCGCCGATGGCCAGGGCCGCGCTTGGAGCCGTTCCAGCCACTAGGGCCGCCAAAAGTACCATTCCCAATCTCTTTCTGATGATCATGATTCCTCCATCTATCCTTTAAGTTTCCGGGTTTCCTTTCCTACTTCCGCGGCAACCCCATTATTGCTGCGGAGCGTTGCAAATACGCGTCTCTGCTGCCTGCTCTCTGTTGCGGATGCCGTTCATGATCCAGGCGGCGGCGCAGACAATCAGGACAAGCAGAACCACGCCGAAGAGAATAGCCGTGCACTGGGCCATGTTCATGAAATGCGAGGGGGGCCACAGGTACCAGCCGTCCCGATAGAAGTCGACCAGCCACTGCTGCATGCTGCTTAAGACCGCGCCGTCGGGAACGATGGGGTTGTCGAAACCGCAGTCGCCCGTGGGCTTGAACCAGTCAGGAGCCCAGCGGTCCAACGGCAGCCCGAAGGGAAAGGTCGGTTCGGTGGAGCACCCTTGCACGCCAAAGGGGTCGTCGCTGTGCGCGACGAAGTGGATCTTGTTCAGCTTGACACTCCAGAGCAGCCCTTTGATGCAGCCATAGATGGCGAAGATATAGCCGAGGACCCTGAAAACGGCATTTTTCGGGTTGATGGCGACCAGGATGCCGCCGATCACCATGGCGAAAAAGGCAAAACGGATGTAGACGCACTGTTCGCAGGGTTTCATGTACAGCCAGTGCTGAAAGACCGAGTGCGCCAGGATGACCATAAAGAGGCTCATGCCGGCCATCAGCAGCCAGAGAAAACGTCCGTCCTGCCATCCGGCAATGGTGGGGACCGGTTCGGAGCGAAGGTCATTCCATCCCTTTTGCAAGAAATTCATGGCAGCCCCCCTTATTTCTTCAGAAGTTCATTGACGAGTTGCAGCATGCCGTCCACGGATTTGATCGACTTGGTGATGATGAGATATTTGCCGTTGACCACGAAACCGGGGATGCCCTGGATCTTGGCCACATCGTAGGAAGCATCCCACTCGGCGATCAGCGCTTGCGCCTTGGGATCCTTGAGGCCCTCTTCAAACTCGGCTTTGCTCATGCCGACGGCATCCAGACCGGTCTTCAAGTAGGCTTCCTCGCCGGCATCCCAGCGCTCTTTCTTGTCGTGATAGGCCTGGTAGTAGGCCATTTTCGCTTTCTTCAGCAGGGACTTGTCGCTGTAGAGCTCCTTGTCCGAAAGACCATTGGCCTGGTCTTTGGCCAGGAGTACGGCAAAAAGTTTGGTTCCCAACTCACCGTATTTGCCTTTGGTCTTCAGGTGGAAGGGACGGAAGGTGACGTCAGCGGGGAGTTGGGGGACGACCTTAGGGGTGACAGCTTTGTCGTACTTGTAGCAGAAGGGACAGTCGTAGCTGAAAACCTTGATGAGGGTGTTCTCGGCGTTGGGAATCGGTTTCTCAAGGAGCTGGTAGTCCGTGCCTTCACTGAAAGCAAAGCCGGAACCTGCAAAAACGGCGACGAGGGCGATAGCGGTAGTCAGGGCTTGGAGCAGTTTACGTTTCATGGTGCGTCTCCTCTCGGTTGGAAAGTCTTCCTTCGGTTGGCTCATTGTCGCTTCGGCGGTAATGCGGTTTGTTGGCCCAGTAGAAACCCTTTTCTCTCGGTTTACTTCTACCCAACAAAACTATATTAAGTAAACCGTAAGACCTTAGGTAAGATTATCTAAACCAAACATCAAAGTCAATACTATTTTTTATAAAAGTTTATTTTATTTGTCTGTGGTCAATTTTCGTGCCCGACATGCCAGGGAGCGAGAGCCCCCTTCTATGGATAGGGCCAAAGCGTTGATACCTGGGGCTGGATATATTGCCTGTACAGTTCCGGTTCGTGCTTCTTCAGGCATTTCAGGCAGATGCCGTGGGTTTCTCGCGTCTCCGGCAGAACTCCGGTGAGCAGAACGAAGCCGGCGTCCGTCAGCCGCTTTTTCCAGGTTTTCCAGCGTCGGGTGAGAGGATTTTTTTCGAGAGACTTCCCGCACCAGGCACAGTAGGAATCCATATCTTGACCTCCCAGCATTTAGGGGTTCGAGGGGTAGGGTTGCAGGGGGACGCCTCTGGCGGTGGCGCCCTGGATCCCTTCGTACACATTGATCACCGAGCTGAAGCCCTTGCCGGCCAGGAAGCGGCCGACCTTCTCCGACCGGTTTCCGGAGCGACAGAGAAGGGCGAAGGCCGCGTCACGGCCAACCCTCTTCTGGATTTGGGCCATGAAAGCCTGGACGTCGTAACTTCCGTCCTCGCCGAAAAAGGTCAGCAGCTGAGAGCCCGGAACCACACCGGTTTCCGCCCATTCCTTTTCGGTGCGGATATCAATGATGGGGACGCCCGAATGAATCAATTCCTGCGTCAGGGGGATGTGGCGAACCTTGAAGGTCGTCGCTTGTTCTTTGCTGCCCAGGGAATGGCCGGCTGCCATCAAACTGACGGCGAAGGCGCCGAGAAGCACAACAATAAGGCGGGTCTTTTTCATGAAGGAAACCTCCGACGGCAAAACACCAAACAGACACCAATAAACCTAACGACAATTCGATCAAATCAAACTGTAGTTTGATTATCAAAACCGATGCGTTAAGTCAATGCATAGAATTTACTTTTTTATAAAAATTCTAACTTTATTTGCGATGCAAGGGAGCGGAAAAGATTCGTGCGGCTATCCGGGAGGATCCTGACAAGGGGGCGGGAGACCGCTCGACAGTTTGAGCTTTGGGTGATTTTAATCGTTCTTTTTCGGCTTTAACGGGGCGGGTCGGCGGGAAAGGAAGCGGTCGCTCCGAACACATTTCGGGCCAGAAGGGGAAGGAAATTATTTGACCTACGGTTTATTTTTTGTTACCAGTTGTCTGATGAAACATTCGGCTGCTCCCTGAAGATAGACTCTTCGGGCAGAAACTTCAGCCATGAGGAGGCCGGCGCCACATGACTTCGCCAAACACTCGTTTTTTCGAGAAAAACAAGAACCGCATCGTGGTGGTCACCTTCATCCTGACCTTCGTCATGTTCTGTTTTTTTACCTTGATGGACCTGAACAAAAGGGAATCGGACTATCGGTTTTTCGCCAAAAAGATCAATCAGATTATCCATAATACCTATGACAGCGAGACCCAATACACCGATCTGCGCAATATCAATTACATCGGCAGCCTGATCGAAGAACGCCAAGTCGCCGCCCATGTCCTCAACGGAGACGAGAACGCGATCCAAAGCGCCTTCGCGCATGTCTACGGCGACTTTCGCAAGCGCGCGGTTCCCATCGCCGGAATCGCGGTCTATGACCGGGAAGGAAAACGACTTTTCAACCGAGAGGACCCGGACTTTCCCTTCCATAAGGACAGGCACAGATCCATGAGCCTCGACATCGCCCTGTCCGAAGGCATTCCGGCCTGCGGCTTTGAAGCCGATGCGCGCTCCCTCCATTACGACATCGCCATACCGATCCTCGACAAGACCAGCCCAAAACCCGTCGGCGCCGTGGAAATCGTCATCAATTCCGCGTGGTTTCATTTCAGACTCGGGTCCATTCTGGAAAATGTCAAAACCGCCATCGTCGCCGACGGCCATCTCGTCCATGATGAAGGAACTTTTTCTTCCCTGTTCGAACCCTACCAGTCGCTTCTGACCATCGACAAACGCAAAACCGACAATGCCTTTTTCGACGCGATCATCGACCGAATCGATCCCTCCCAGGACTTCACTGAAATGAAAGTCGGCGGCGACCATTTTCTCATCAGCAGCAGCCAGAAGCTTTTCAATACCCGCGACGAAGAGGTCGGGATTCTGCTGGTCGCCTATGACATGACGGATTTCCGGGCCCGGCAATGGGGTTACTTCTATCTCTGGGTGCTGTTCTTTACCTGCTCGGCCCTGGTGCTGTTTTTCATCACCTATTTCGGGTTCAGGAAATACGACCAGATTATCTCCGCCCAGGGGAAGAAATTGGCCCATCGCTCCAAACAGTGCGCCCTGGGAGAAATGCTCAGTTATATCGGGCACCAGTGGCGCCAGCCGCTGAATGCCCTGTCGATGACGATTCAAAACATCGAACTGCAAAGTTCGTTGGGGAAACTCGACGAGAGTCTGATCAAAAAACAGGTAGCGGCGGCCAACAGGAACATCCATTATCTGACGACGATCATCGAGGATTGGCGAGCGTTACTGACATCGGGAACGACCCGGCAGACGATCGAGTTGGCGGATTCGGTCAGCCGTGCCGTCGGCATCGTCCATCCGGTCCTCGAACAGAACCGCATCGTCATTGCAAACCGCATCACCGGCCCCGTTTCGACCTACGGCTTCGTCAATGACCTGGTGCAACTCACCGTGAATGTCCTGCTGAACGCCAAGGACGCGCTGGTGAGTCGTGAGGACGAGAGGCTGATTCAGCTCTCCAACCGCTGGGAGGATGACTTTGTCATCGTTGAGTTTCAGGACAATGGCGGCGGCATCCCCCCGAAACTGCTGACCCGGGTTTTCGAACCCTATCTGACCACCAAGGAAGACTCCGCCGGAACCGGACTTGGCCTCTATCTGTGCCGACAGATCGCGGAGAACCTCGACGAAGGAAGCGTCTGGGCGGAAAACCGGAAATTCGAATTCGACGGCAAGCCCTACTACGGCGCCTGCATCTGTCTCAAGTTCAAACCTATCAGCGAGGAGGAATCGCGTGAATGTTGATGCCCTTAAAAATATAAGCATTGTCTGTGTCGATGATGAACAGGAAGCCCTGGATCAGATGCATCTGGCCCTGAACAGTTTTTGTAAAAAGACCGTCTGCGTGACCAGCGCCGAGAAGGCGCTGCAAGCCATCGCGGAGGAACCGCCGGATATCGTGCTCACCGATGTACGCATGGCGGGAAGTACCGGGCTCGAATTGCTCGAAACCGTCAAGAACAATTATCCCGGTATGGCCGTCATCATCGTCTCGGCCCATTCCGAATCGGCCTACCTGCTCGATGCCATTCGCCTGAAAGCGGACGGCTATCTGCTCAAGCCTCTCAATCTCTATGAGATGCTGGAACTGCTCTCCAGCATCGCCGAGCAGAGGCTGATGAGAAAAGAACTCGACCTCAAGAACTTTCTGCTGAAGATGCTCAATTCCATCGGCGGGAAACGGGTTCAGATCATCGAATACATCATCAGCCACCTCGACGATGAGCTCATGTTTCACGGCACCTACGACGAAGTGGCCGAAGCGCTGAGCGCCAGCAAGCCCACGGTCGTCAACGCTTTTCAGATCCTGCTGGAAAACAACATCCTGGTCCGGGTCAAAAACGGGCTGTACAAAATGACCATGGATATCGGCGGAATCCGGGGGACCTGAGGATTTTCAGAAAGCCGTCTCGGCGAGAGATTGAACACGCTGCCGGAAGAGTCGTTCTAATCGGCTTCTATTTTCCGCCGACGAATACCTTTGCCAACCGGACCAGAAGCGGGGTCATAACCCCCCAGCCGAGGGCCAGCAGCAGCAGGCCGGACAGGGTCGGCAACGCCTCGGTCGCTCCCAGCCCGGCCCCGCCGTAGTAGGCCAGCGGCCCACCGATCGCTCCGAAGGCTGCTGCCAGAAGATAACGGTCACGCAGCCAGGCCATGGAAACATTGAGGGTGGCGGCAAAGTTCAGCCAGAGGCAGATCATCCAGGGCGGGCTGAAGGGCTGGGGAAAAAGGTGCGGCAGCGGCGTGAAGACGCCTCCCGCCACAAAGGTTGTGTCAACGATGAAGCCGAGCAGACCCGCTGTCAGCAGCAGCCTTACTTCACCGCGCCGAGGCTCCTGAAGCGCCAGATGGATCGCCAATACCGGGACCATGCTCAGCGGGCCGAGCCAGAACATCCCCCGGGCCGCGCCCAGCACGGCGGCGAACCAGGCCGCCTGAAACAGCGCCATATTGACCGCTTTGCGGGCCAGGTCATTCATGGCGGGTTTCCGTTGTTCGGCGGACGCTGGGGCCCCCGGCGCAGCTTCGAGACATCGTAGCCCTGCCCCTTCAGTTCCGTTACCAGCCGCAGGTAGTCGGCTTCGGGAATCTGTGGGGTGCGGGCCATGATCCAGACATAGTCGCGCTTGTTGCGACCGATGACGGTCTGGGAGTAATCCTCGTTGAGGTGGGTGATCAGATACTCGGCTTTGAACGGCCAGACAAACCGCATCCCCCACGTCGAGTTGTTGACGGTGTCGACAATGAAGCCGCGCGGGTTGTAGCGTTTGCGCGGGCCGTCGAAGGCCCCCTCGTTGAAGGTGAAGATCGTGTCGATGGTGCCGTCCGGATCAAGCCGGTAGGTCTCGACAGCGTTATAGGCCTCGGTCTCGATGAAGGTCGGAATGCAGGCAATCACATACCAGGATCCCATGAAGCGCTGGATGTCGACCCGCTCGACCGTCTTGAGCGGGGGCAAAGAGGCGCTGCAAGCGGTTGTCAGCAGCAGGGCAAGTGTCAGAATGATATGTTTCATGGGTGGGCATTCCCGGCCAACGGCGGCAGCAACGGCTCACCGCGATATCCGGGCTTGGTGAACAGCAGTTGCAGGTTACCGGTGAAGCGCTCCGCAAATCCCCCTTCGCAGTAGCAGAGATAAAACTCCCACATCCGGATAAAGCGTTCGTCGAAACCCATATCCCTGACCGCTTGCAGATGGGCATGAAAGGCGTTTCGCCATTCCCGCAGGGTCCGGGCGTAATGGGGGGTGATATCCTCCAGATGGGTCAGGCGCAAGTCCGTTTCTCGGGCGATGGCCGCGGTGATGGCCTGCAGCGACGGACAGCAGCTGCCGGGAAAGATATGGCGGTTGATGAAGTCCGGGGCCTTCAGGTAGCGCCGATAGTGATGATCGGGCATGGTGATGGCCTGGATCAGGGCGGCGCCGTCCGGTTTCAGCCG
>DIVU01000293.1 GCA_002423365.1 Desulfuromonadaceae bacterium UBA6124
CCGAGGAAACCGAGGAACAACCAGATCAGCAGGCCCCCGCCGGAAGCGGCGCTGGAAGCGGCGAAAGCGGACGTGGCAACGGTCGACAGGACGGCGGTGGCGGCGGCGATGCGGGCGATGGCGTTCATGATGTTCTCCTTTTTAGTATGAGATCCGTGGGATTCGGGTTCGTTGCGGGTTGTCCGTTTAGCGGTGGTTGCCGGCTTCCTTGTTCCCCTTGCCGAAGATGCTCTTGGCGCCGGTGATGAAGAGGGCCAGGCCCGGAAGCAGCTGGGTCGCGATGATCAGGGCGAAGAAGCCCAGAAAGGCGAGGGTCATCAGGCCGAAGCCGGAACCGACGGCGGAGCCGGAAGCAAAAGCGGTAGAAGCCGAGGCGGCGATGAGAATCAGGGTCGAGAGAGTGCGTTTCATGATGTGCTCCTTTCCAAGTCCGTTGTGCCTTGCTGTTGTCTTTGTATAAAGCGAGGAGCATGCCAATTCTTAGAATAAATTTAAAAAAAATTATAATGTGCCGAAACAACTGGGAATTATTTTGGCTGAAAGTGCTGGGGAGGGATGAAGGCGGAGTTAGGTCGTATGAATAAAATATACTTCTTCTCGTTATCCATTGTTCGTTAAAATGGTTTTAAAATAACTTAAGTATCCGAAATTGATCGATAATAAAGAAAATATGGGGTGTATGTTGACTTTATCCAGGTGATATGGACGGGCGGGATGTCCTTCAACGGGAGATCGCGGGATGAAAGGGATGGCTTGCGCGGCGTTGCCTGGTGGCACCGGTGGGGCGGGCATGGGGATATGTGGAAAGGTCATGTACATTTAATGTTTATCATGCATGCATTTTTTGTCTTTGTGGCTGTCGGCGAGCAGGGCGGAAATCTTTGTTTGATCTGAAAAATGCAATGTTGTCGGTATCTTGAAATTTATTCAAGGGCTGGCACAAACGCTGCTATTTCCTCGAGTATCCACCATGCCACTGGCGGCTCGCACGGCATGATCCCTGCCGAAGAAGAAAACTTCCCACGAGGCGGGATCTTCGCCTGAAGCCGCAGGCCGCGCCCGGCGTGTCCGCCGGGAATGTCCGTGACGTTCACCCTCCGTCGCCCGAATAAGCGAGGAACCCATGCCGACCGTTGAAGACAAACTGCCCCAATCCTTCGCCTGGCTCAACGCCACCCAGTTTCTCGGCGCCCTCAACGACAATCTGCTCAAGCTGCTGATCGTCTTCTTCTTGATCTCCCTCAAAGGGCCCGTTTACGCCACCGGGATCGCCGCCACCACTGGCGCCCTGTTCGTGATTCCCTTTCTGCTCTTCTCGCCGCTGGCCGGGGCGTTGGCCGACAAGCTGAGCAAGAAAACCATCATTTTGGCCATGAAAGGAGCCGAGGTCGGCATCGCCCTGTTGGCGATCGCGGCTTTCGGCGCGGCCAGCCAAACCGGTCTCTATGCCGTCCTCTTTCTCATGGCGACGCAGAGCGCGCTGTTTGGCCCGTCCAAGTACGGCATCGTCCCGGAGCTGGTCGACCGCCGGCAACTGTCGAAAGCCAACAGCCTGCTGGAATCCTTCACCTATCTGGCCATCATCCTTGGCTCGGCCCTGGCGCCGCTGCTGGTGCGGATGAGCGGTTCCAGCTATCGCACGGCGGCGTTCGCCTGTATCGGCGTTTCCCTGGCCGGTCTCGCCGCCAGCTGGAAGATCGAAAAAACCGCTCCGGCCAATCGGGAGCGGCAGGTTTCGGCGCGGTTCCTGACCGAAGTGAAAGAGACCTTGGCTGAACTGCGCCAGGACGGCTACCTGCTGCTGGCCATCCTCGGTTCGGCCTATTTCCTTTTTCTCGGCGCTTTCGCCCAGATCGATCTGATCCCCTTTGGCATGCAGGTTCACGGTCTGAGCCAGGAACAGAGCGGCTACCTGTTTCTGGTCGCGGCCCTCGGCATCGGCTGCGGTTCCCTGTTGGCCGGCCGCCTTTCCGGGCGTAACGTCGAGTTCGGCGTGGTGCCGATCGGCGCCCTGGGGCTGACCGTCAGCGCCATCGGACTTTGGCTGGTTCCGGTCAGCCTCATTCCGCATCTGGGCCTGGTGCTCCTGTTCGGTCTCAGCGCCGGCCTGTTTATCGTGCCGCTGCACGCCTTCATCCAGTTCCGCGCTCCCCGGGAAAAACTCGGGCGGATTCTCGCCGCCGGCAGTTTTCTCAGCTGGTGCGGCGTACTGCTGGCCTCGGCCCTGACCTGGCTGCTCGGCAGCCTTGGCATCACCCCGGCCGGCTCGTTCCTGGTGCTCGGCCTGCTGACCCTCGGCCTGACTCTGGCCTGTCTGTGGATTCTCCCCGATTTTCTGGTGCGCTTTCTGGCCATCCTGGTCATGAAGCTCGGCTACCGCATCGACGTTCACGGCGACCGCCATGTTCCCGCCGAAGGGCCGGCGCTGCTGGTGGCCAACCACGTTTCCTGGGTCGACGCCCTGCTGCTGCTCGCCACCCAGCAGCGCCGCATCCGCTTCGTCATGCACGGTGACATCTATGGAATCCGCCTGTTGCAACCGCTGTTCAAACTGATGCAAGTCATTCCGGTTCATCCCGACGGCACGCGCCAGCAGCTGGTCGACTTCATCAAGACCTCCCGCCAGGCCCTCGCCGACGGGTATCTGGTCTGTATCTTCGCCGAGGGGATGATTACCCGCACCGGCATGTTGCAGGCGTTCAAAAGCGGTCTCGAAACAATCGTCAAGGGGACCGACCACCCGATCGTCCCGGTTTACATCGGCGGCGCCTGGGGGAGTATCTTCAGCTACGCCCACGGCAAGCCCCTCGCCAAGCTGCCGACCAGTCTGCCCTATCCGGTTTCCATCGAATTCGGCCAGCCGCTGCCGGCGGCCACACCCGCCGTCGAAGTCCGGCAGGCGGTGGCAGAGCTGGCCTGCGCCTACTTCGAGCGGCAGCGGGCCCGGCGGACCTCCCTCGCCGAGCTCTTCGTCCGCACCGCGCGCGGCCACTGGCGCCGGCGGGCCATCGCCGACAGCGGCGGCCAGGCGCTCACCTACGGCCGGACCCTGACCGCCGCCCTGGCCCTGGCCGGACAGCTCAAGACGCGACTCGCCGGTGAAAAGATGGTCGGCCTGCTGCTGCCGCCGTCGGTCGGCGGCGCCCTGGCCAATCTCGCCCTGCCGCTCCTCGACAAAGTGCCGGTCAACCTCAACTACACCGCCTCCGTCGAAGCCGTACACTCGGCCGTCGCCCAGTGCGGCATCGCCACGGTCCTGACCAGCAGGCGCTTCGTCGAGAAGTTTCCGCACCTCAACCTGCCCGCGCGGACCCTCTTCGTGGAGGATCTGTTGGCCAATCTCACCAAAACCGACCGGCTACGCGCCCTGCTCAAGGCCCGCCTGCTGCCGCTCGGGCTGCTGCTGAAAGGCGCGCGCCGCCGGGGCAACGAGCCGGCGACGGTCATTTTCTCCTCGGGGAGCACCGGCGAGCCCAAGGGGGTGGTGCTCAGCCAGCACAACATCCTCTCGAACCTGGAAGCGATCCGCACCGTCGCGGCCCTGTCCCCGGCCGACAACGTCTGCGGCGCGCTCCCTTTCTTTCACGCCCTCGGCTTCACCGCGACCCTGTGGCTGCCGCTGACCAGCGGGTTTTCGGCCGCCTACCACGTCAATCCGATGGACGCCGCCACCATCGCCAAACTGGTGCGCGAAAACCGCTCGACCCTGCTGTTGACCACGCCGACCTTTCTCGGCGCCTATCTGCGTCGCGCCGAAAAGGCGGATTTCGCCGGCCTGCGCCTGGTGGTGACCGGCGCCGAAAAGCTGAAAACCCTGCTCGCCGACGCCTTCGCCGAAAAATACGGGGTGCGGCCCCTCGAAGGCTACGGCGCGACCGAGCTGGCGCCGCTGATTACCCTGAGCCTGCCCGATCTGGAGCGGGACGACGTCAAGCAGCCGGGCCACAAAGCCGGCAGCGTCGGCCGGCCGATCCCCGGCGTGGTGGCGCGGGTGGTCGATCCGGACACGCGCGCGCCGCTGCCGGCGGGCCGGCCCGGCCTGATCCTGGTGAAAGGCCCCAATCTCATGACCGGCTACCTCAACCGCCCCGAGCAGACCGCCGCGGCCATCGTCGACGGCTGGTACGTCACCGGCGACATCGGTTGTCTCGACGCCGACGGCTTTCTCCACGTCACCGACCGGCTGGCGCGGTTCAGCAAAATTGGCGGGGAGATGGTGCCACATATCAAGGTCGAGGAAGTTTTCCACCAGGCCCTGGGGCTGGCCGGCAACGCCCTGGCCGTGACTGCGATTCCTGACGAAAAGAAGGGGGAGCGGCTGGTGGTGGTCTATACCGAGGAAGCCGGAGAAAAAGAGGATTTGGTGCGGATCGGAAAAGAAAGCGACCTGCCCAACCTGTGGCGGCCGCAACCGGAACATTTCGTCAAGGTCACGGAGTTGCCCCTGCTGGGCAGCGGCAAGCTGGATCTGCGGGCCTTGCGCAAGCTGGCGGAGGAGATCGCGGCATAACTCCGGGAAGGAGGATGGAACACGGGGATGAGCAGAATACTTTTGAGTGGTTTGGCCGCTCTTTGGGCAAGCCGGTCGGCACTGTCGCAACACCAGTGATCTTAAACAACGAATGGTGCTATTTGCGCCTTTATCGGTGGAACGGCTTTTTGATTTTTGATTAACTTGACATCTTGGAAGCTCGACCCCGTGGCTGCCCCCGTGGCTGCCCGTGGCTGTTCCTAATGGGTGACCCCGCAGAGTCTTTTTGTAAAAATTTCCGACACCCATGTCGGTTCATTTTACAAAAAGACCGGATCCACTATTAAACGGAACCGGTCTATTGAAATCAATCTATTTATTAAATTAATTTAATTATATTTTGTAAAAATTCATGAGCCTTCGATTAAGATTCAAGAGAGTGCTAACCACTTGAAAAGCCTAGATTGGCTTTTCGAAAACGCTGAAGCCTAACTAGTTTTCGTCCTGTTGGGAGCTTTCAGCCTAGACGACCCTTTTTTTCCTGAGCAACGCTATAAAGCCAAAACCAGCACCTACCAAGAGAAAGGTACCAGGTTCCGGTACGACGTTTACATCTTGAACTTGAGTAGCACTTGGTACGTTTAAGACATGGAAAACGTAAGAATCATAATAGCCACTCCAGGATTGAAAAGCAATAGGAATCTCATCGTCAAATCGAAAACCATCGCTAAGCAAGGTGGAATTGTTAAAATTTGGAAACGTTGTTAACGTTATTGTATAGGCACCCGGATTAAGACTTACGGTATAATAAGAATCCCACGTACCATACGTATATGGAACATTGTTTGACAACGTAGTTCCATAATTACCTCCATCGTCTTGGAAATAAATGAGATTCCCGGTGGAAGTCCATAAGCCAAGCATTGGATCAAACCCACCATCATCCCAAGATGAAGAGAAGAGAGTGACATTCCCTGCTTCAGGCGCAACAAAATTAAAGTAGAGAACGTCGTTGTGATAAGTCAGATTTCCTGAAAAATCGAAGTCAAGTGCCAAAGCAGGACCATGGAAAAACAAACTGCCGACTAGAACCGAAAACAAAATCCATTTCTTCATTTCGATTACCTCCTGTTAGAGTGGTTTTAATTTGCGTATTTTAATTTAGCAAAAATCGTGCCATCCATAAGTTGCTGTTATTATAGAATTCTCGCTATTTATCAGGTGTGGATGTAAATTTTTCCGACAAGTTATCAGCAGTGTCCGGTTAAGAAGTTGCATACGCGCCGAAGTCTAAGTCGATGAAGTCTGGTGGCGTCACTCCGGTCGCCGCGTCTTCAGCCGCTTCGTTGCGAATTTTGTTGCGCAACTCTCTCGATGCCGACCCGTTCGCCGTGCACCTCGTGGCAGTAGATGGCCAGCAGCAGGTAGGTAATCAGCCCGGAGAGGATCTGCATCAGCAAGCCAGGGGAAACCGAAGGGAACGGGAAAACCGAAGGGGACGTAGTTGAAATTTTGAAATTTGTCAAACCAGCTTCATTTATGGATCGGTTTTGACATTCGTCGCCATTGCTCCCGAATTTCTCGCTGGAAAATCTGGGGCGGGACGCGGCCCATATTTCTGGGCAATTTCAGAGAACTCGATTTTTAATGTGCGGTGATCGTAGGTTGCCGATCCGTCTTCGATGCCGATTCAGCGGGGTTCGTCTTTCCAGCGAAACCTGTTCTGTCCACCAATCCGGATTTTCTT
Source organism: Desulfuromonadaceae bacterium UBA6124 (assembly GCA_002423365.1). Taxonomy (GTDB): domain Bacteria; phylum Desulfobacterota; class Desulfuromonadia; order Desulfuromonadales; family Trichloromonadaceae; genus Trichloromonas. Next base: position 6,219 of record DIVU01000293.1, read on the forward strand.
TTATCCCCTCAATCTTCCTGAAGATA
>DIVU01000005.1:0-4411 GCA_002423365.1 Desulfuromonadaceae bacterium UBA6124
TCACCTGGTAGCCGGGTCCCACCTCCAGCGTGTGGAAGCTTCCCCAGGGACGCTGCTCCTCGTAGAGCGGCCGGCTCTGGATTCGACCCTCACTCATTGCGGGTCCTCCATGTATTGGCACCGGCATCGTATTCCGATGTCACCTAAAGGCAACCACCACGCGAAGAGTGCGCCAGACCCACGAAGGGTGATGCTTGAACGGTCGAGCTAGGTATTTCACCCCGATTAGTCAGGTACCAAAAAACTGTTGCCTTGAGCCCCTCCTCAAACGAAGTGCCGGCAGAGAACCCGAAGTACTCCTTCGCCCTCGAGACATCGAGTTTCCGCCTCGGTTGTCCATTTGGCTTTGTGCTATCCCATACAATTTCGCCTTGGAACCCGGTAATTCTGGCAATATTTTCGACCAAGTCCTTGATGGAGATCTCGTGGGAGCTACCCAGGTTGACCGGTTCACTCCCGTTGTATTGTTCGGCGGCCAAGACGATTCCTTCGGCTGCGTCCTCGACGTACAGAAACTCTCGAGTCGGCGAACCGTCACCCCAGACTTCGATTGACTTATCTCCGCGTTCTTTTGCCTCGACACACTTCTTGATCAACGCCGGGATAACGTGGGAGGAGTCGGGATTGAAATTGTCCCTCGGGCCGTAGAGGTTTACGGGAAGGAGAAAGACAGAGTTGAAACCGTACTGTTGGCGGTAGGCCTGGGACTGCACGAGAAGCATCTTCTTTGCCAAGCCGTAAGGAGCATTCGTCTCTTCGGGATACCCGTTCCAGAGATCCTCTTCCCTGAACGGCACCGGCGTGAATTTGGGGTAGGCGCATACAGTCCCCACTGCGACGCACTTCCCGACGCCAGCCTTCCAGCTCTCGTGCAAGAGCTGGACACCCATCATCAGATTGTCGTAGAAAAAATCACCTGGATGTTCTCTGTTCGCCCCGATTCCGCCCACACGGGCGGCGAGATGGAATAAAACGAGATCAGCTGGCTTAATTGTATTACGTCGCGGTTCGTACGATTCCGAATCGGGACGGGAGATGGGCTCCGAAGTTCCGGAGAGAGAATCCGCCAAGAGCTTCCGGATAGCCGCTAGATCGCGCAGGTCATAGCTCTTGCTTCTCGCGACGATGATATCTTGTGCCCCGTGCTCTCGCAGCCTCTCAACAACGAACGAGCCCAGAAAACCTGCACCTCCCGTTATAACGGCTCTCTTGCCCTTCCAGAACTCCCGAGTGTCACTTTTCCGTTCATTGGACATTGCAGAATCGCTCCCTCACTGGACAATAAACTGCGCGTTGCGGTAGCGACTATCAGTCGCATCCTTTATCAGGCCGGTCTGGAGGGCGTCGCGGACTTCGATCACGCCGTCTTCGACGGTGAGCTTTGGTGTAAAGGCAAGGTCGCGCTGGATCTTGGCGAAGGAGACGGTGATGTCGCGCATGTCGCCGCCGAAGCTGAGGTCCTTGTGGGTGACCTTGAGGCCGTCCACGTGCTTCTTCACCAGCGCGACGATCCCATCTTTCGTGTAGTTGCCGCCATCCGATCCCAGGTTATAAACCTGCCCCCGGATCTTTCCCTCCGGTGCCTCCAGGCCCAGCAGGATCCCCTCCACCACATCCCGGACGTGGACGAAAGAGCGGGAGTAGCCCCGCTGGTAGATAATCAGCTCGCGCCTGGTCAACGCCTCCAGAACGAACTGATTGACGATCAGATCGAACCGGGTCCGAGGCGAGACCCCGTAGAGGGTGGCAAAGCGGAAGACCAGAGGGGCGCACTCGCTCGTCCGGGCGGCACTTAGCAGCCACTCCTCCGCCGCGATCTTGGTCTCGGCATACAGGGACTGGGGGTTCAGGGGCGACGCCTCGGTGACCGGCTTGCCGTCCTCGGCCAATCCGTAGTTGCTGTAGGTCGAGGAAAAGATGAACCGTTCGGTCCGGAGGGTCTCGGCTAGATCGAAGACCCGCTTGACCGCCTCGACGTTGTAGCGCCAGGCCACCGGCTTGCCCACCGCCTGGCAGGCGGGGAAACCGACAATCGCCGCCAGATGGACGATGGCAGTGATGGATTTGCGAATTGCGAATTGCGCATTGCGAATTTTCTCGAGCACCAAAGGATCGCAGACATCGCCTTTGACGAAGGTGAAATTGGGGTGGGAGAAGTAGGCCAGGAGGGATTCGCCGCCGAAGAGGAGGTCGTCCACCACCGTGACGGCATACCCCCGCTGAAGCAGCACCCCCGTGAGCAGCGACCCGATGTAGCCGGCCCCGCCCGTGATGAGGACGTGATGCGGCAGGGCGGATTTCGGATTTCGGATTGCGGATTGCGGATTTGAAGAAGGTTGATTGGTCATTTTTTCAACTCGTCGTGGGGAACGGGGAATTTCGGATTGCGGATTGCGAATTTCGGATTTGGCACCCGTCTGACGACTAACCACCGACCACTGACGACTGGCCCCTGCCCCATGCGCTGTGCCCGGTACCCTGCGTGCTCAGCCCACCCGACGCAATGGCTCCAGCTCTTCGATGGCAACGGCGCGTTCGCCTCGCATGGCATGCCACAGGTCCCAGTCCTGCTGGAGGCCCAGCCAGAAATCCGCTGGCATTCCCAGGACCCGCTCCAGGCGCAGGGCCGTATCGGCGGTCACCCCTCGCTTTCCGCGCACAATCTCGTTCAAGCGGGGAAACGAGACCCCGAGACGGATGGCGAAGGCAGCCTGACTGATCCCCAGCGGCCTGAGGAACTCCTCGATCAGCATCTCGCCGGGATGGGTCGGCGGTCGATGCGTGGGCAGGCGATGCGCAGTGCGGAGCGGCTCTTTAGTGGTAGTCCGTGATTTCGACGGCGTTGGCATCTCCCTGCTCCCACCGAAAACAGATCCGATACTCTTTGGGGACGTTGTCAACTTTATCAACTTGTTGCCAGTGATCAGAAAATGCAAGTGGTCAGCGGGATTTCGGATTTCGAATTTCGGATTGCGGATTTCTTGAGGGACGGTTTCAACTTTATCAACTTGTTGTCAGAGCTACAAAGCTGCAGAGCCACAGGAAGAACAAGAATTCGGTGGGCAGAGGTCAGAGGTCAGTGGTCAGAAACGGCATAGGGCGAAGGACACAGAGCGCAGGCGCAGCGCTTAGGGCAACGGGCACAGGGCATGGAGCCTCGGGTGTCAGAGGAGGATTTCCACACCCTCGCGCCGGGCGAGTTCGATGAGCACGCTCGCGTCGTCTTCGCGCCACTGCCGTTCACCCACGGCAAACGGCTCAATCCGGCTGTCGGTCGTCGCACGAAGTCCCCACAGAAGATCGGCGCGCGCCCGCCCCGCTGCGTGGTCGAAGTCCGGGGCGATCACCACGATGTCCACGTCGCTGTCCGGTGTCCCCTCGCCCCGCACCCAGGAGCCGAACAGGACGCCCCGCGTCACGGAGATGCCGGCGTCGCGGACGGCTTTGAGGTAGCGGCGCACACTGCTCACAACTGCCGGATCAACCATACCAGCACCTCCTTCGCCGCCTGGAGCTCCTGCCGGGCCGCATCAACTGAAAGGGTCACCAGCAGGGATTCGGGATATCGCCCTTCGAGGTGGTGGCGATCAAAGCGGGCGATGAACACCCTCTGCTCGTCCGTCAAGGGTAAATCTACTCGATCGGCGAGCCGAAGGAGTTGGTGGACGCGCGGCGGCAGGTCACTAGTCATCCGGCAAATATGCGCCTTGAACGCTTTCTCCAGGGCGAGGTGGGCAAAGAACAGCCCATGCCGAACTCTCCCAAGGCCGATTAGATCCTCGGCAACAGCCCAGTCCTCTTCGGCACCACTACGCCAATGAGTAATCTGCTTTCCCGGATCTACCATTTACGCGTCCTGAGCGGTGGACGATCAAGAAGCAGAGCTACAGGGCCCCAGTAAGCAGAAGGCAGAGCTGCACTTCAGCAGGAGAGGCAGGCCGGTGGGCGAGTCGCGCGCCCGACGGCCGGCGGAATGGGAACTGGCAAGACTAGACGGCTACCGGTACGGGGAGCTCGATCCCCTCCGTGCGAATCCGACGGACCAAGCTCCGGGTCTCGTCGGAAAACTCCGCCTCGGACAGACAGACGACTTCCAGCGCCGAGTTGAATTCCTGGGCCGCGTGAAAGACGGCGAACGCCTCCCCGACCGGCTCGTGCATCATCGCCGAGCGATCCCCCAGCACGACCGCAAGGCGGAATCATGGGATGCGCGATTCGAGGCGGGCCACGCGGTCGTTGAGCGCGGCGTAGTTATGCTCGAGCGACTGCATGCGCTCGTCGAGCTGGGCATACGAGACGCGAATCATCGCGCGGGTTTCAGCTGATTCCTGGTCGACCTTGGCGATAGTTTCAGCCGTTCTTCGGTCCAGTCGCTGGCCTACCCCGCAACCCCTTCCGCCACCAATTGCAT
>DIVU01000005.1:4475-5378 GCA_002423365.1 Desulfuromonadaceae bacterium UBA6124
CCTGCTTAGATCAAATGCAGATTTCATGATAAATGCGAGGGGTAAAGTCCCGGATTTCGTCTTTGGGGACGATGTCAACTTTATCAACTTGTTCCTGGCCAGCAGTCAGGGCCCTTGCCTACTTCCTCCAGAAACCCTGCAAAGGCCGCCAGCTCGGCATGCACTTGCTGCCATGCGCCGGGTAGGGCCAGCAGCAGCGGATTCATTCGTTGCGGGTCCAGATTGAATGCGTACACGTTTCGCACCAGATGCCGGAAACGGCGGAATTCATCGAGCGCCTGCGCGCTTTGATCCCCAATGACGGCAGGGCGAACGCCGGCAATCTCGTTGGCCATCTGGCGCAGCAGGTCGTGGTGCCACCCCTCGCCTGCAGGGAGTGCCCCGTCGATATGTCTGGCGATCAGCTCGAAGAGGCGCTCGAGGCCCGAGTACAACGCATGGAGATTGAGCGCCACGGATTCCAGGTAGACATCCTGCTCATCCGGCACTCGCCCGGCGCGCTCCCAGGAGCGCCCCGCGCGCTGCACGGCGGCCGTCAAGTCGACCAGTTCGCCGCGAATGCGTTCGGCCAGCTCCCGGTGAACTGTGTTCACACTTCCACCCCGTGCCGAGCGATCGCCTGCCGCAGGGACTCCCCGGCCGATTCAATTTCGATGAAATCCACCGGCCGCCCCTCGAGCGCTTCCTCCACCGCCCTCCACGCCTCCCAGTACTCCGTGACGGCCAACCCCTCGACAGCCAAATCCACGTCGGAATCCCTCCTGAACCACGCGGCGTGGGCCAGGGAGCCGAAGAGGACCACGCGTCGCACCGCAAAGCGGCTCTTCAGCATGGCCGCCGCCGCACGTACGCGAGCCAGGAGCTGCGCGCGTATCCGCTGCTCCTCCGCGTCCAGTCCGCGAG
>DIVU01000126.1 GCA_002423365.1 Desulfuromonadaceae bacterium UBA6124
CGCCGGCGCTCGTCGCTCGGTTCGGCGACCAGTAGCCGGGCCACGGGAAAGGCGCCGCCGATCAAGCCTTTGATGATGGCTTCGGCCATGTTGCCGCCGCCGATGAATCCGATTTTGTCGATTTTCTCCATGATTCAAGCCTTCCTTTCGTCGTCAACGAGGCTTCACCAGTAAAGCGAAAAGCCCCGATCCTGTCAAGGTTTGCGCCACATTCGTCCAAGGATGAAAAAACCATTGACCCATCGGACGTTGGCGTTATAATCCCCCGGCCGGAACGCGAAAAACCGCTCCGCCGCCGTTGGGATTGATGTCACGGCCGGTTCTTGTTACTGTTAGGAAGTTTTTCACGCCCTTGTCGATTTCATCACGCTAAGGATGCCCATGGATCTCTGGTTGACCGAAAAACACTCGGAACATGCCGGCCTAACTCTGAAAGTGGCGAAAACCCTCTTTGCCGGGGAGAGTGAATACCAGCGGGTGGATATCGTCGAAACTCCCGAATACGGGCGAGTTCTGCTCCTCGACGGGCTGGTTATGATCACCGAACGGGACGGCTTCATCTATCATGAGATGCTCGTCCACCCCGCCCTCTTCACCCATCCACGCCCCCGCCAGGTGCTGATCATCGGCGGCGGCGATGGCGGCGCCATTCGCGAGATCCTTAAGCATGAGTCGGTGGAACGGGCGGTGCTCTGTGAGATCGACGAGCTGGTCATCGCCAAAGCCATCGAGTTTCTGCCCGGCATGTCGAGCGAGATCGACGGCCGCAATCCCCGGGTCGAAATAAAACCGGTCGACGGCGTCGCCTACCTGCGCGAACAGCGGGACGCCTTCGACGTGATTCTGGTCGATTCCACCGATCCGGTGGGACCGGCCGCGGGCCTTTTCGAGGAAGAGTTCTACCGTCTCGCCCACGGCGCGCTCAAGGAGAATGGCATACTCGTCGCCCAGAGCGAATCCCCTTTTTACCAGGGGGCGTTGCAACGGATTCTGTACGCCAACCTGCGCGCAGTCTTTCCCGTGACGGAAATGTACCAGGCCTTCATCCCCACCTATCCAAGCGGCATGTGGAGCTTCGCCTTCGCCGGCAAAACCCGCCACCCGTTGCGCGACATCGACCGGATGCGGATCAAAAACCGGACGTTCACCACCCGCTATTACAATGAAGATCTGCATGTCGGCGCCTTTATGCTGCCGACCTTCGTCCGGGAGAACATCGCCGCGCGCTGAAGGCGGCCTGTTCCTGCCCTTACCGCCCTTTTCTTTTTTAGCCCCTTGACCCAGGAAAGCTCATCGCCATGAATCCTCGCACAACCTCCCGCTGGACGGTGGAAAAGTCCTCGGAACTTTATGGCATCCGGCGCTGGGGCGCCGGTTTTTTCGACATGGACGCCAACGGCGACGTCACGGTCAAGGTGAAATTTCCCAGCGGCGAGGTCGCGGTTTCGCTCATGGAAATCGCCCGGGGCATCGCCCAGCGCGATCACGCCATGCCGGTGCTGTTGCGCATTGAGAACCTGCTTGACGCCCGTATCATCTTCCTCAACGAAACCTTTCGCGAGGCGATCGCCGAAAAGGGCTACCAGGGGGAATACCGTGGGGTCTTTCCGGTCAAGGTTAATCAGCAGTGCCACGTCATCGAAGAGATCACCCGCTTCGGCGCCCGCTACGGCCACGGCCTCGAAGCCGGGAGCAAGGCCGAGCTGGTGCTGGCCATGGCCTCCCTGCACCCGGGCGCCCTGCTCATCTGCAACGGCTACAAAGATGAGGAATTCATCGACCTCGGCCTGCGCGCCACCCGCCTCGGCTACCGCTGCTTCTTCGTCATCGAGTCACCGGCCGAGCTGGACATCGTCATCGCCCGCAGCCGCGCCCTCGGCGTACGCCCGCTGATCGGCGCGCGGGCCAAGGTCTACGCCAAGGTCGGCGGCCAGTGGACCGAATCGAGCGGCGACCGCAGCAGCTTCGGCCTCAGCTCCACCCAGCTCATCGAAGTCTTCGACAAGCTCAACGACCTGGGGATGCTCGACTGCCTGCAGCTGCTCCACTGCCATCTCGGCTCGCAGATCCCCAACATCGCCGATATCCGCGCCGGGGTGCTCGAAGCCTGCCGCTACTACGCGGCGCTGGTCAAGGAAGGGGCGCCCATGGGCTACCTCGACTTCGGCGGTGGTCTGGCGGTCGACTACTTGGGACTGCAGAGCGCCACCCACCCCCATTCGCGCAACTACGACCTGGCCGACTACTGTCGCGCCATCATCGACGTGATCCGCGCCACCCTCGACGTCCAGGGGATCAAACACCCGCACATCGTCACCGAGTCGGGGCGGGCCACCGTCGCCTTCTCGTCGGTGCTGATGTTCAACATCCTCGACGTCATGCATTTCGAAGCCGTCTCCCTCCCCGAAACCCTGCCCGAAGGGAGCCACAAGCGCCTGCGCCACCTTTTCGATCTGTGCGAGGATATCGAGGACCACAACCTCGCCGACCGTTACACCGAGGCCCTGGCCATCCGCGGGCAGATCCGCGACCTCTTCCGCCAGGGACAGATCAGCCTGCGTGAGCGCTCTTTGTCGGAAAACATCTTTTTGGCCCTGGCCCAGGCCATTGCCGGGCGCATCGACGGCCTCGACGAAATCCCCGCCGGCCTCGAAGGACTGCGCCAGAGTCTGTCCGACATCTACTACGGCAATTTCAGCGTCTTCCAGTCGCTGCCGGACACCTGGGCGATCAACCAGATCTTCCCCGTCGTCCCGTTGCATCGCAACGGCGAAGCGCCGACCCGCGAGGCGATCATCGCTGACCTGACCTGCGACAGCGACGGCAAGCTCGATACCTTCATCACCGGGCGCGGGGTGCGACCGACCCTGCCGTTGCACGCCATCAATCCAGACGAAGAGTACCTGCTCGGCGTCTTTCTGGTCGGCGCCTACCAGGAAACCCTCGGCGACCTGCACAACCTGCTCGGCGACACCAACATTGTCAGCGTGCGCATTAACGAGGACGGCAGCTACGATGTCATGAAGGAAATCAGCGGCGACAGCATCGCCGACGTGCTCAGCTACGTCGAATATGACACCCAGGCGCTGTTCGAGAATTTCCGCGCCATCGCCGAAGTGGCGGTGCGCGAGAAACGCATACGGGTCGAGGAGCGGCAGCAGATCCTGAACGAGTTTTCCGCCAGCCTGCAAGGCTACACCTATTTTGAAAAGTAGGAGCAGCCCTCTGTGGCTGCCCGGCATGTGCGAAAGGCGCTTTTTCCCCAGGGGAAAAGCGCCTTTTTCGTAGGATTAAAAAAATCCGGGTGAAGCGCGCGGCAGGGTGTATACTTGGCGCGAAGACTCACCTTATGCCGAAGGGAGGAACACCCATGAAAGTTGTGGCATTCAACGGCAGCGCTCGTCGCGACGGCAACACCGCCATTTTAGCGCGGCAGGTTTTCGAGGAACTGGGAAAAGCGGGGATCGAGACGGAACTGGTGCAACTGGCCGGCGAACATCCGCGCGGCTGCATCGCCTGCTATCAGTGCTTCAAGACCAAGGACGGCAGCTGCGCGGTGAAGGATGACTGCATCAACGACTGCATCGCCAAGATGCGCGCCGCCGACGGCATCCTGCTCGCTTCCCCCACCTACTTTGCCGACGTCACCAGCGAAATCAAGGCGCTGATCGACCGCGCCGGGATGACTGCCCGCGCCAACGGCGACATGCTGCGGCGCAAGGTCGGGGCGGGCGTGGTCGCCGTACGGCGCGGCGGCGCGATCCACGCCTTCGACTC
>DIVU01000216.1 GCA_002423365.1 Desulfuromonadaceae bacterium UBA6124
GGAGAACGGGTCCTGGTCACTTATGGCAGCAGCTATCTGGAGGGCGCGGGTTCCGCGCGGCTCTGGAGTGCCGCCACCGGCGAGCCGTTGACGCCGATTATCGAGCGAAGCGACAAATGGGTTTCCCATGGCGCCTTCAGTCCGGACGGCAAGCGTTTCGTGATCGCCGATGCCGGCGGCGAGGCGCAAGTTTTCGACAGTGAATCGGGGCAACCCCTCGGGGCACCCATCCAGCACAAGGGGCGGGTGGCCTTTGCCTCGTTCAGCCCTGACGGCGGGGTGCTGCTGACCGGCGGCTGGGACGGCACGGTTCACTTGCGCAACCTGACCACCAGCGCGGAGCAAATCCTGTCGCCCGAAGGGCAGGCGCGGCATCTGACCTTCAGTCCGGATGGAGGGTTGATCGCGACCGCCAGTACCACGGGGTTTGCCCGGGTATGGGAGGTGGAAACCGGGGAACCGGTCACCCCGGCGCTTCGCTTCAGCCACTCTCCCTATCCGGGCATGAACCTGTTCGAGCCGGGAGAAACGCCTGGACCGGAATACTCTGTCAACTTCGCGCCCGACGGGCATCGTCTGCTCACCGCCGGCTGGGATGGCACGGTTCGGATCTGGGATCTCTCTACGGCGGCCGAGAAATCCATTTCGATTCCGGAAGAGTCCCCGCCATTTGGCTATCAATTCACCGCGCCTGTTTCTCGCCTTGCGGTCAAGAAAAAACCGGAGTCGGTCGAGATCGTGGACACTGAAACCGGCGAGCAGATCACCCTGCCCGTTCCAAGCGACGCGCACATGGTAAAGGCTGTTTACGGCCCTGACCGGCAATGGCTTGCCGTTTGGGAGGACAGCATCGTGAGAAGGGGCTGGATGCGCCTGATCGACATGCAGACCCGCCAGGTGCGGACCCTCGATCCGCAGCATCCGGGCACGATAAACGATGTCTTTTCCAGCCCAGACGGCTCACGCCTCGGCGTCGTGCTTGGTTCCGATTTTTTCCTCAGGGGACATTCGCTCCAGGATGCCGATATCAGCGACGTGACTCCCGGGCAGATACGCATCTGGGATGTCGCTTCGGGGCAGCCGGTCGCCCCCCCCTTCGAAGCCAGCGACTGGGTCGGCAAGGCGCTCTTCGGCCCGGCCGGCAATCAGGTCGTGGGCTACCGGGAGGGGCGACTGCAACTCTGGAATGTCGACACCGGGAAACCCGTCACGGCAATGATGAAGCACTCCAAGGACATCAACGTCATCGAATTCAGCCCCAAAGGAGACCGGATCGCGACAGCGAGTCAGGATTGGACGGCCCGGGTCTGGGATGCCGCCACGGGTGAGCCGCTCACCCCAGCGCTGCGCCACGCGGGAGAGGATCGGTTGGGACCCAATGGTGTGACGGCGATCGCTTTTGGCGCGGACGGAACAATTCTGGTGACGGGGGACGCCGCCGGTGGGTGCCGGCTCTGGGATGCTTTCACGGGATCAAAACTCGGCCCGTTGTTGCGGCATGACTCGGCAATCGTCGATATCGACATGGATTCAGGCGGCAAAGAGCTCTTCGTCAAGGGAATCAGTCGGTCGCTACGCACTTGGGATCTCTCTCCCGTCGTCGGGAGGGCTGATGATTTGCTGGCCATCGCCCAGGCCCTGTCCACGCGGGCCCTTGACGCCACGGGTACCCTCGTTGAGATCTCCAGTCGAGACGTGGCGCAGAAACTGGCCCAGGCGAAGGGGAGTGCCTTGGCCTTTCTCGCCCCCTCGGAACAACAGGTTCTCCTTTGGCACCACTCCAGGTTGGCGCGGTCCCATGCCGCCTGGCAATCGTACAGTGCACTGTTTCATTTGAACCGCATCCTGGAATTCAGGCCAGGGGAAGCGGGGGTGTACGCCCAACGTGCCGCTATATATGTCAAAAACGGGGATTTTGATCGTGCAGTTGAGGATTACAGCCGAGCGCTTCAATTGGATGCTTCCATCCCCCGCATCCTGCTTGGCCGCGGCAATGCATTGATCCAGCTGAAGCGGTGGTCGGAGGCTCTGGCGGACTACCGGCGAGCGATCGAACTGGGGGACACAAACGACCCGACGGTGCTGCTGAACGCTTTGCTCGTTCTGGTGACGAACGATCAAACAGATATCCCGGTGGTCGCCCGCCAACTGGCAGAGCGTGCCGGCCCTGCTGATCGAGGAACGCTCATGGCAGCCAGAAACCTCAGGGGCCTCGCCGTTGCGCTTTATGCCGCGGACACTTGTGAACGATTGCTATCCTCTGTCGAGCCGACGCTTGACGAGAACCAGCCCGCCATGCTGCCTGGCGCGGCCGACCGATACTGCTCTGGCGACTACGCGAGCGTTGTCGATTCTCTTCGCCAAGAGGTTGAGCGCAACAGCGGCCATTATCCGGCCCTTCAAGCGTTCATGCTTGCCATTTCTTCATATCGAATGGGGGACTTCGTTGCCGCCGATCATTGGCTCAAGCAAGGCAAGGACTGGCGGGCCGCCCTCGAAGGCGAAGGTTTCACGAAATATGACAGGGATCTGGCAACCCTCGCTCAGTTGCATCCGACCATTCAACTTGCACCGGCACTTGAGTTGCTGGTGTTGGAGCGCAAGGCCGAAAAGCTTATGGCGACCAGGTAAATCAACGTTTCGGAAAACGTCCGGCTGATTCCGTGTTCCGGGCGAATCCGGCCACCATTCCGACGGGAAAGTGTCCACCGTTCCGGTGGGAACCCGGCCGGCATTCCGATTCGATTCCGTCCACCATTCCGGAGCCATCCGGCCAGTGTGATGTGAGAGTGTAGTCGCGGGGTAACTCCACGGGTGGCCCACCATTTCTACAGCGTAGCAGTTGGAGGTCCGCGCTACCGCCACCATCATCGAATGACTGCACAGGGGGAATCGGGTGGCGTCCCATCCCCGGTCGTGTCTTGGGGGCAAACACAGCCCCTTGCCGGAACACATGCCCAGGGCTCATCGGGAATACGCCGAGTGGACGCCGCAGCGTATCGTGGACTGGGCGGCCCAGACCGGAGCGGCCACGGCCGCCAAAAGTCAAAAATGCCCACAGCAAAATCAGCTAAACTATCCTGAAATTATAATTAAAATCAAAATTAGTACATTTTGTTCTGAGGTCTAAATCTTGATTAGTCCTCGTTTTATAACATTTTTATTCATATTTTTGACAGAAATAATAAGAATATGATTTTTAGAAAAAATGGCCTCCGGAGCCAATCACAAGTTCGAATCTTGTCGGGCGCGCCATAAAAATCAAGGGGTTACGGTCTTTGCCGTAACCCCTTTTTGCGTCTGTGGCGTTTTTGTGACGGTCCTGTGACGATCCCCTTGCCGGTATGAGCTTTGGACTGACCAAAATCGACATTTTGCGGTGTCCAAAAGTCGGGGCGAAAATGACCTTTGGCTCAAAGCGCTATCCAACCTATCGTTAAAACGGCATTAAAATTCGTGCCAGTCTTTTTTCGCTTCGTTAATCCCGGATTTTCCCCTGATATTGATATTTGGTTCAAGATCGTCACAAATTTTTGATATCGAATTGAACCGGAACTCAACCCTTTCCGTTCTCGTTTAAGGGGGAGTCGTCTGGAATATATTCGACCAGATCCTCTATCCGGCAGTTGAAGAAGCAACAGAGGCGTCCAAGGTTATCGGTCGTCGTGTTGTATCCTTTCTGATTCAATATCCGCGACAAAGTGGGCCTGGCAACCTTCGATTTTTCCGCCAGTTCCCCGATAGTCAACCGCCTGCCCTCCTTGAATTCCCAGTCAGAAATCAATCGTTTGAGATAAAAACGGATCATCACACCCCCTTATTCTTTTTCCCCAACATACCCCAAACTATGCAGCTTTCCAAGTGAATTTAAGACATTCACGAGTCGTTTGAGTCAAATATGGAGCAAATCGCAAAAAATAGCCTTGACAGCCCAAGTAAATCATTTATGATTCATATAACTCGTAAACGAGTCGTTTAGAAGTGAAACTTATCGCACAGGAGGCAACAATGGAACAGCAGACCTACATGACGACGGAAGAGTTGGCGGCCCGGCTGAGGTACGATTCGCGCTA
>DIVU01000344.1 GCA_002423365.1 Desulfuromonadaceae bacterium UBA6124
CCCCGCTTTTCTTTATATCATTCAAAACACGCATCCACGGCGATCATCCCTCCAAACGTCCATACAAGAAAAATACCAATTGACATCGGAAAATGTCATTCGTATGCTGGGTCCCAATAAAAACAGATTCTTGTGCCAAACCGACATCTTCTTGTTTTTTTTCGAAGGAATCAACGAATCCCTGAAACCGTGGAAAGGAGAATCTTCATGCCACCCCTGCGAATTGGAATCATCGGGGCTCAATTTGCGGCCCACCTCCATCTTCAAAATTACCAGCGCCTGCGAGGATCGAAGGTCGAAATTCAGGCGGTAGCGTCCCGGACGAAGGAGAGCGCCGAGGCATTTGCGAACAGATTCGGCATCCCTCATTTTTTCGATGACTATCGGCGCCTTTTGGATCGAGGGGATATCGATGCGGTCGATATCTGCGTCCCCTCGGACCTGCATCATGAATTCGTCATTCTGGCGGCCCGAGCCGGAAAGCATGTGATCTGCGAAAAGCCGCTGACGGGATATTTCGGGAAAGATCGGCCGGAAGAAGCGGTGGGGCTGACCGTGGACCGCCGCACCATGTTTCGCGAGGCCCTGGCGAATTGTGAGGCGGTGGCCGCGGCCATCCGGGAGAACAAGGTCCAATTCTGCTATGCGGAAAACTGGGTCTACGCCCCGCCCGTCGCCAAGCTGAAAAATCTGATCAAGGTCAGCAACGGGACGGTCATGGACATCCGGGGCGAGGAAAGCCATTCCGGGTCGCATGCCGCCTATTCCCGGACATGGAAGGGCGCCGGAGGGGGCGCGCTTTTGCGATTGGGCGCCCACCCCGTATCCGCCGTCTTGCATCTGAAAGCCTATGAAGGCTGCCTGAGGGGAGGAAAAGGGATCAGGCTCAAATCCGTAACCGCCGAAGTGGGTCAGCATACCCGTATGGATTCTTTCCGGCAAGAACCCCGGAAGTGGATGGTCAGCGCCTGGGAAGACGTGGAAGACTGGGCCACGATGATCATGAATTTTGCGGACGGCTCTCAGGCGGTCGTCACCGCTTCCGACGGGGTTCTCGGCGGGGTCCGCAACACCATGACCGTCTATCTTTCCAATGCGGTGGTTCAGGTGAACATCAACCCCAGCGACACCGTGATGGCCTATGCCCCGGCGCCTCATATCTTCGGCGACGAATATATCGCCGAGAAGCTCGAGACAAAAGCCGGGTGGAATTTTGCCAGCCCGGATGAGGATTGGGTTCGGGGCTATCCGCAGGAACTGGCAGATTTCGCGGATTGCATCCTCACGGGAAAAGAGCCCATCTCGGGACTGGACCTGGCGATCGATACGGTCAAGGCGATCTATGCGGGTTACCTTTCGGCGGAGCAGGGAATGCGGGTCGAAATCGACAAACTATAAGCGATCGGCAAGTGGGTCGTGCGACAGCAGCGCCGACTCAGGCTTCGTTCCGCCCTTTTCGCGGCAAGAACATTCGGAAAAACCGCTGCAGGGCGTGCCGGACCGGCTCGAAGGTCATCAGGATCGAGATAAACGTGATTGCCCAGAGCACGACGCAGATGGGTCTCGTGAAGAAGGGAGTGATATCCCCATCGGTCAGCACCAGGCCGCGGCGCAGGTTCTTGTCCAGAAGGTCGCCCAGGATGATCCCCAGGACCAGGGGCGCCATGGGGTATTTCATCTCCCGGAGGACGAATCCCAGAAGACCGAAGCCGAGCATCACCCAGATATCGAAGACCCGGCTGGTGATGGCGTAGGAGCCGATCACGCACAGGACGAAGACCACCGGCATGAGGCGGGTCCGCGGGATCGTCAGGACCTTCAGGAGCGGCTTGGTGAGCGCGATTCCGTAGATGAGAATGGCGATGGTGGCGAAGAAGACCATGGCCACCACCTGGTAGACGAACAGGGGTGACTCCACCATGATCATGGGGCCCGGTCGGATCCCGTGGATGAACATGGCGGCAAGCAGCACCGCCGCCGGGGCCGAACCGGGGATCGCCAGGGTGAGCACGGGGATGATGGCGCCGGGGATGACGGCGTTGTTCCCCGTCTCGGCCGCCATCAGCCCCTCGACGGAGCCTTTCCCGAATTTCTCCGCCTCCTTGCTCTTGCGCCGCGCCGCGGCGTAGGAGACCCAGGCCCCGATGTCCTCGCCGACCCCCGGAATGATGCCGATCACCGTGCCGATCAGCCCGCTCCGGACGATGGTCCGCTTGTATTTCAGGATGTCCGCCAGCCTGGGAATCACGCTGTCCTGCGGGTTCTGGGCCAGTTCGGCCGGGGGGTTTTTCATGACGGTCAGCACCTCGGCCAGGCCGAATGCCCCCACCATGGCGGGAATGAGAGCGAATCCCCCCATAAGCTCGGTGGTCCCGTAGGTGAAACGTTCGTAGGCGTGAATCCCCTCCTGGCCGACCATGGCCGTCATGAGGCCCAGGAAGCCCGCGATCCATCCCTTGATGGGATCGTCCAGGGAGGTCAGGTGGCCCGAGATCACGATGCCGAAGATCGCCAGCCAGAAGAACTCGTAGGACTGGAATCTGAGGGCATAGTTCCCCAGGAGGGGCGCCAGCGTCGCCAGGAAGAACATGCCGATGATGCTTCCCAGGACCGACCCTGAGGTGGCCACGCCCATGGCCCGGCCCGCGAGTCCCTGCTTGGCCAGCGGGAAGCCGTCCAGGGTGGTGGCCGCATTCGCCGGGGTGCCCGGGATGTTGATGAGGATCGCCGTGCGGCTGCCGCCGTAGATCGCACCCACGTAGACGCACATCAAAACGAGGATCGCCAGGTCGGGCTGAAGCTTGTAGGTCAGCGTGGTGAT
>DIVU01000237.1 GCA_002423365.1 Desulfuromonadaceae bacterium UBA6124
GTACTTGAGATCCATCAGCAGATAGCAGAGGGCGATGCTCCAGGCGAAGAAGACGACCGACTCATAGAGATTGGAGAGGGGCGCCTGCTGGAAGCCCAGAGCGTAAGCCTCGCGCCAGCGCAGGCCGATGGCGATGGTGTTGGCGACGAAACCGGCCCAGACCACCCCGGTCGCGGTCAGGCCGATGGCCTGGATGCGACTGACGATGTAGACGATGAACAGAACCATCGCGGCGAAATAGGCGATGGTCGTGATATTGAAAAAGAGGGAACTGGTCATGATGGCATTCTCCGTGGATTAGCGCGAGGTATCGGTCTTGAAGGCGTCATCCGCCTGCTGTTTCAGTTCGTCGAAAAAGAGCGTGAAGGCCGGCTGGTTGCGGTGAGCGTTGCCGCCGAGCAGAATTTTCGCGCCTTTGCCGTCCGGCTCGATGCGGGCCCAGAGGCGGCGGTGCGAGAGGGTAAAGGCGGCGATGGAGCCGAGCACCAGCAGGGCGCAGCCGAGCCAAACCACCCAGACCCCGGGGTCTTTCTTTACCTGCAGGCCGGTGTACTGCTTCTGCTGGTAGTCGAGCAGGGCGAAGCTGAAGGGACTGTCTTTCGGTCCACCGAAGTTGGGAAAGTTCTTTACCACCACGAAGGGCGCTCCGTGCCGTCCGTCCGGGGTGTTGATGTGCATTTCCACCGCCTGGCCGAATTGCCCGTAATTGTCCGTATAACCGGTCACGGCGAAGGAATGCCCGCCCGCGAGGGGATAGTGGCGGCCCTCGGCGACGGTGATTTCCTGCACCTCGCCGCTTGCCTTGTCGGTCACCTGGATTTTCAGCTGCGGATTGCCGGCCGGGCCGTAGCTCGACTGGTAGAGGGAGATCCCTTTGTAGGAGAGGGGATCGTTGACGATGATTTTGCGGTCGCTGATAACCTCCTGGCCGTTATCGACGATGTCGAGGATGCTCATGAACTCTTTGGGGCGATTGGTCCCGTCGTAATAGGTCACTTCGAAGTCGTCGCAGCGCACCGAAAAGCCGAGATCGATGGGCTCCCGCCCGCCCGCGGTCCAGACCTTGCTGGTCATGGTCCCTTCCTCGATATTGACGAAGGCCTTGAACCCCCAGAGGTTGCCGATGATCGCCCCGATGAAAATGATCAGGATCGACAGGTGGGTCACATAGACGCCGAAGCGCGACCAGGGATGTTTTTCGGCATAGAGATGAATGCGCCCGTCGGCCTCGGTCACGACAGGGGCGGCCAGCGCTTCGCCGAGGAAGGGAACCAGGCGATCGCGGGCGGCTTCCGGCGTCTGCGGCACGCGCAGTTCATGGCGGTTGCTCAGGCTGTTGTAGTGGGCGTCGTCGGCCACCGTCACCGGCTCGAAGACCTGTTTCATGACCCGGGGCAGACGCTTCAGCGAGCAGGTGGTCAGGTTCAGGGCGAAGATGCCGAGCAACGCCAGGAACCACCAAGAGTGGTACATGTCGTAGACGTTCAGCATGTTGAAGAAGCGGTGCAGGGTTTCGCCGTAAAATTGCTGATATTCCTGCGGGGAGCGATTCTGCTGAATCAGCGTGCCGATGATCGAGGTGGCGGCCAGGAGAATGAGCAGAACGATGGTGAGCTTAAGGGAGGCGAAAAAATCCCAGAGATTATCGATGAATGAACGTTTTTCTGTGGTCACGGGGAAGACTCCTGTCGAAAACAAGATGGAGCGAGCGGAGCGGGGAATGACCCGATCCCAAAAATTGGCGCCGCGTGGGGGATGTCGCCTAGACGATGAGTACCACCGTATCGAGGTGCCGCTGCGCCATCAGGGGCCCTATCGCCCGCGATTCGCGGGAACCCGGGCGCGGTTCCCGGATGAGTGGCAAAGCGGCCGAAAGGTCGCGCGGCGGGCCGGCGAGGGGAAGCGGCGAAAACCCTGGCCGGGGCGCGCGGTGCGGCGCGGCGTGGGAAACGAGGCGGGGTTGCACGTCGAGGCACTGGCCGCGACAGCTCTCCGCGCCATCATGCAGCGGCGGCGGGCAGGGCAGCGGCGTGCCCTGGGAAGCGTGAGCGGAATGCTCCCCGGAGGCGGCCGCAGTCGGGATGCACCAGCTGCCGACCACGGTCATTCCCAGGCTGCTCGTCGCATAGAGCAGCAGGGTCAGGCCGGTCAAATGTTTGGCAAGCCAGCGTCGCACCGAAGATCCTCCATCTATATATTTAGAGAAATATAACCGGATTTGTCTTTCAGACGCAATAGTCAATGAAACAGTCCGCTACTGCGTATTTCCGCGTCCTTCGCTCTCAGTCGTTACGGACCACTTCGATCAGGTAGCCGTCGGGGTCGGCGAGAAAGTAGAACCTGGGCGGCCCGCCGGCCAGTCCTTTCAGAGGCTTGGGATTGAAGCCCTGCTCCTGATGACTGCGGTGCGAGGCTTCGAGGTCGTCGACGCCGAGAGCCAGATGGGAATAGCCGTTACCGAGCTGGTAGGGCTGCTCCTGGTCGTGATTGTGGGTCAGTTCCAACTCGAAGTCCCCCCCGGGCGCCTTCAGGTAGCTGAGAGTGAACTTGTGTTCGGGAAAATCAAGGCGCCGGGCGATCACAAAGCCAAAGGCGCGCTGGTAGAAATCCTCGGATTTTTTCAGGTTCATGACGCGGATACAGCTGTGAATCATCTGATATTTCATCTCAAGGCTCCTGGTTGCGAGAGTTGATTAACTTCCGGTGCCGGGCATCATGCCACAGCTTGGGCGAGAAGAAAAGATGAGTCGGTTTTTTGACGGGAAAATCCGGGTGGGTAAAAAAACGGCTCCACAAAGTCCGGTGAACATCGTTTCTGTCCATTTGTCCGGCCTCGGTTAGAATGAAGGGACATCCCCCTTTCCTGCCGAGGCCCCATGTTCATCATCCGCCGTTTCTTCGACGAGGTCGCGCCGCGCAACCGCGAGGCGCTGCGCCAGATCCAGACCATTCTCCGCGAGCAGTTTCCCGCCCTCAAGCCGGAGGATATCGACAAGATTCCCGAGCTGCTGCGCAATCCCCTCAAGTACCGATTCCGCTCCATTCTCTACGTCGCCGAGGGCAGTCGCGGCACGGTGACCGGCTTCGCCCTCATCTCCCACGATCCGGAACTGCACTTCGCCTACCTCGACTACATTTCGGCGGCCAAGTCGGCCACCGGCGGCGGTATCGGCGGCGCCCTCTACGAACGGCTGCGCGAGGAGGCGCTGGTGCTCGGTTGCTGGGGGATCTTTTTCGAATGCCTGCCCGACGATCCGGCCCTCTGCCGTGACCCGGAAATCCTCGCCCAGAACCGGGCTCGGCTCAAATTTTATGAGAAGTACGGCGCCCGGCCCATCGCCGGGACCGCCTACGAGACGCCGGTAAAGCCCGACGACGACAATCCCCCCTACCTGGTCTTCGATAACCTGGGGCAGGAGCGGCCGCTGCCGGCGGTCGAGGCCCGGCGCATCGTCCGCGCCATTCTCGAACGCCGCTACAGCCACCTCTGTACCCCGGCCTACATCGATATGGTGGTCGATTCCTTCCGGGACGATCCGGTCGTCCTGCGGCCGCTCCGCTACCGACGCAAGGCGCCGGCGGCGGCCAAGGCCGCGGTGAGCGGCAGGCTGCGGCGCATTTCGCTGGTGGTCAACGACCAGCACTCCATTCATCATGTACGGGAACGGGGTTACGTCGAGGCGCCGGTGCGCATCGACGCCATTCTCAAAGAACTGACGCCCCTGGGGATGTTCGAGCGGACGACGCCTGCGGACTATCCCGAGCGGCACATCCGCGCCGTCCACGACGGGGCCTATGTCGATTATTTCAAGAAGGTCTGCACCAATCTCGGTGCCAACCGCTCCATCTACCCCTATGTCTTCCCCATCCGCAACCAGGCGCGGCCGCCGAAGGAGTTGGCGGTGCGCGCCGGTTATTACTGCATCGATACCTTCACCCCCTTGAACCGCAACGCTCAATTGGCGGCGACCCGGGCCGTCGACTGCGCCCTGACCACCGCCGACCGGATTCTCGCCGGACACCGCCTGGCCTATGCCCTGGTGCGTCCGCCCGGCCATCATGCTGAAGTGCGCGCTTTCGGCGGCTTCTGCTACTACAACAGCGCAGCGGTGGCGGCCCATTATCTGAGCCGTTTCGGGCCGATCGCCATGCTCGACATCGACTATCACCACGGCAACGGCCAGCAGGTGATCTTCTACGGGCGCAAGGATGTGCTGACAGTTTCCCTGCACGGGCATCCGAGTTTCGCCTACCCTTATTTCAGCGGCTTCGAGGACGAAAAAGGGGAAGGGGAGGGTATCGGCTTTAACCGCAACTACCCGCTGCCGGAGACGATCGATTTTGACCTGTATCTGAAAGCTCTGGACAAGGCGCTGCGCAAGATCCGCGCTTTTCAGCCGAGCTATCTGGTGCTTTGCCTGGGACTGGATACGGCCAAAGGGGACCCCACCGGCACCTGGTCGTTCAAGGGCAAGGATTTCGAAACCCTGGGTCGGCGCATCGGCGTCCTGGGGTTACCGACCCTGGTGGTGCAGGAAGGGGGCTACTACACGCGCCAGTTGGGCGTCAATGCCCGGAACTTTTTCGTGGGGTTGTGGGCTGGGGCCTTCCCGAAAGGGGGGGATTCCTGATATACATTAAGTCTGTCTATTGAACGTCGGTCCACCTCTTTTGGAGTCACCCATGGAATCTTTCAACGCATCGGTTATGAAGTTGGTTGGCCTGGCCGGTTTTCTCGAAGAACAGGGCAATTTCGACGAAAGTCTCAGCGAGATGGCGGCGCTGGCGGCGAATCTGGTCGATTCGGAGAACTGCTCACTGATGCTCTTTCACGAAGAGGCCGGGGACGAGCCGGTGATGCGCATCTACGCCAGCCACGGCTATCTGCCGGCGGCGGCCTACACGGAAAAGGCCCGGCACAAGGAAGGGATCGCCGGGCAGGTGGCGGCCACCGGCCAGGCCCTGCTCATCCCCGACATCGAGCAATCCCCCTTCGCCCCCAAGGCGCGCTGGCCGGAACGCCGCCACAAGGGCTTCGTCTCGGCGCCGATCTTCATCGGGGGGAAGGTGGTGGGGGTGATCAACGTCAACTCCCCGGTGGATGAGCGTACTTACGGTGAAAAAGACCTCTATCAGCTCACCACCGTCGCTCTGGTCGCGGGCAAGTCGATCCAGGTCCGCCAGTTGCAGAGCCTGCTGCGTAGCCGCTTCGCCCAACTTGCGGTGCTCAACGAGGCCAACGCTGTGGTCGAGGATGCCGTCGAGGCGGCGCTGAAGAATCCGGCCTTTCTGGCGAAAAGTTTCGGACGGGCTTTCTACAAAGAACTACGCAAGGCGGGCTTCAGTAACAGCCACATCATCAACGCCGCCACCGAGGTTATCGCCCAGCTCAGCGAACGGGTGGAGAAGCATCGGGGGCGGGGGGAGGAAGACTGAAGGAAGTTGCTCAGTCGTGTTTTTCCA
>DIVU01000196.1 GCA_002423365.1 Desulfuromonadaceae bacterium UBA6124
GGTGAAGGTCAGACGCCGGAAGTCTAGCATCGTCAAAGGGAATTTTGAAGAGGAATGGGGATCGCTCTTGCCTAATGGGGCAAAGTCTGTATGATGCCGGGTTTTATCCGGTGAAGGGGGGAGCCCCAGGCCGCGAAAGGAGATAGACATCATGGCCCGAGCCAAAAAGGAAAAACCGATCTACATTACCGAATTCGATCTCGAACGCCTGGAGCGACTGCTCGAACAGACCGGGCGCGGCGCCCGCAACGCCAAGCACATAGAGGCGCTGGAGGACGAACTGAGCCGGGCCGAGGTGGTCGAGCCCAAGGATATTCCCGCCAACGTCATCACCATGAATTCCCGGGTGCTGCTCAAGGATCTGGACAGCGGCGACGAGACGGAATACACCCTCTGCTTTCCCGCCGAGGCCAATCCCGCCGAACGCCGGGTCTCCATTCTCGCCCCGGTCGGCACCGCCCTGATCGGCTACCGCACCGGCGACGCCATCACCTGGCAGGTCCCCGGCGGCGCCCGCCGTTTCAAGGTCGGCAAGGTGCTCTATCAGCCCGAGGCGGCGGGGGATTTTCATCGATAAAAGCATCGATGCGGTTCGCTTTGCTCACCGGCATCCTACCGTGTTGATTTCCAGCCGTAGGATGCGGTGACGGAAGGAACCGCATCGTTTTTTGCTCGACGGAACCATCGATGCGGTTCGCTTTGCTCACCGGCATCCTACGATGTTGATTTCCAGCCGTAGGATGCGGTGACGAAAGGAACCGCATCTTTTTTTATTTGGCGTGATCGCGCTGAGGGTCGTTCAATGTGGCTCCGCCGGTTTCGGCAGCAGACTTGTCAGCACCGCCGCCAGGGCGGTGGAAGCGGCGGAGAGGAGGTAGGCCGGAGCAAACCCCCCGACCGCCTCGGCGAGCATCCCGGCGCCGGAGGGGCCGAGGGTCTGGCCGATGGCGAAGCAGAAGGTGAGCAGGGAAAAGGCCGCCGCCGCTCGCGACAGACCGAGATAGTCCCCCACCGCCGCCGCCATGATGGTCGGAATGGCGAACATCCCCAGCCCGTACAGCACCACCGAGGCGAACATCGCCCAGGGGCCGAAGTTTGATCCGGCCAGGCCGTAGGCCGCCGTTTGCAGGATGAAGACCGCCATCAGCCCCCATTTGCGGCCGATGTGGTCGGAGAGGGCGCCGAAGCCCACCCCGGAAAAGATCGAGAAAAATCCCACCCACGACCAGAACATCCCCGCCGTCCCCTCGCCGAAGCCGTATTCCTCCACCAAGGTCGTGACGATGAAGGTGCCGTAGATCAGATAGGTGGCGCCGAAGATCGCGTAAAGCAGCCCAAGCTGCGCCAGCACCCGCCCCGCCCCCGGCCCTTCGTGGGGAATCAGCTCCGTCTCGCGCGGCGCCTGAATGCGGCCGACCGGTTCCAGGCCGAGATCGGCCGGATCATTGCGCAACAGCAGGCCGACCACCAGGGCCAGCAGCAGAATGAGGCCGCCGAGGATCAGCCAGCCGGCGCGCCAGCCGTCGGCGCCCAGCGCGTCATTGAGGTAGGGGATGAGGAAGCCGGAGAGGATGATGCCGACGCCGTTGCCGGCGACCATCAGCCCCGCCGCCCGCCCGCGCCGCTCACGCCGGAACCAGTGGGAAACGAGGACCATGATCGGGATATTGGCGAAGCCGCCGCCGACGCCGACCAGGGCGTAAAGCCCGACGATGACGGCGAAACTGCTGCTCTGGCTGATGCCGAGCAGGGCCAGGGCGATCAAGGCCAGGGCCAGGGAAATGAGCCGGCGCGGCTTGACCCGGCGCAGTAACAGCGGCGCCAGTCCTACCGAAATGAGATAGCCGACGAAGTTGCCGGTGCTGACGAAGCCCATGCGGTCATAGCCGAAGCCGAGATCGGCGCGCATGGCCGGCAGCAGCATGCCGAAAGAAAAGCGCGCCAGCCCGAAACAGCAAAAGAGCGTTAGCGCGCCACAAAGGGCGATGAGCCAGGCGTAGTGGAAGGGAAGGGGGCGTTTCATGATCGGCCAATTCCGTGTTCGGGCTGCAAAGGGAGGGCTAACTTAGCATCCCGAAAGGGAAATTGGCCAATGAAAAAATGTGACGCTTCTTCCGAGAAGCGTTGATGGGGGGTTAAAGTTGCCGCCAGGCGACGATGGGCAGCTCGATATCGCCGGGGCTGAAGAATTTGTATTTCATCTGGGTGTCGTAGTAGATGGTTGCTCGGTTTTTTAAAACCAGGTTGTTGGCGTAGATGGAGCCATACAAAGTCAGTTGGTTTTGAAACTCCATGTCTGCGGAGGGGGCATAGATCAGGCCGCGAAAAAGGATATTGTTCTTGAAGTCGATTTTCTGATCCGAACGGGAGTAAATGCTGAAATTGGTCGGAACGCCGGTGCTGTTGATCTGTGCATTGTTAGCGTCAAGGGGACCGTCGAGATAGATGTTGACGATGCCATCGGCGATGATGTTGGCGGCGGTTCCGAGGGTGATGTCGGTGAAATAGTAATCTCCGGCGGGAAGGGTGATGGTGGTGTTCAGATTCAGCACCGGGGCCGATGTGGTTCCGGTGACGTAAGGACTGACGGCCGGATCGTCGTTGTTGTTGTCAATGGTGGCGGAAGTGAAGCGCGAGTCGAGTAGGCCGCCGCTCAGAAGACCCAGGGGGTCGGGATTTTCCAGGGGGGCTGGATTGGAATCCGTCGATTGGTCTCCCAGTATAACGATATTGGATCCCAAATCCGGCGCGCCGGTGGCGACGAGCACATCGCCATCTATGGTCGAATTATTTTTAAAATCGACGTCACCGTTACTGAACACATCCGCCTCCCCCGTGGATGAGGCGGACCCCGGATTGCTTGTCACCGTGTGGTCGTAGCTGAAAATATCCGCGTTGTTCTGAAACTTGACCAGTTCGTCGCCGAAAGTCGCGAATTTGATGGGCGCATCCGGTAGCACCAAGTTAAAAACCGCTTCAACTTCGGCCGAAGAATTGCCCGGCCCGAAGCCTTCGCTGATGACCCGGAATACGTAAGGATCGCTGCTGGTGCCGGTGCCGGTGGCGGCGCCGTTGGGGGCGACGGTGAAGCTGATGCCGGACGGCGCGGTAAAGCTCGGCGGGCTGGTGGCAAAGGTGCTGACGAAAGTGGTTTTATTGGTGGCGGCGAGGAAGTCGCGGCGGATGATCGCGCGGGCATAGTCCAGTCCCGATTCGGAAGCGTAGAAGGCCAACCGCTGACGTTTTTCGTTGCCGCTGACCTGGAGTTCGCCGATGGTCGAATTGAGGGAAATGGTTCCGAGGATGATGAGCAGGGCGACAACCACCAGAACCGTCACCAGGGCATTGCCGTTTTCGTCGCGCAAAAGTTTTTCAAGTCGTTTCATA
Source organism: Desulfuromonadaceae bacterium UBA6124 (assembly GCA_002423365.1). Classification (GTDB taxonomy): domain Bacteria; phylum Desulfobacterota; class Desulfuromonadia; order Desulfuromonadales; family Trichloromonadaceae; genus Trichloromonas. Next base: position 3,388 of record DIVU01000196.1, read on the forward strand.
TTGCCCCCAATGCCGTAACTTACTGCGGCGACTTGATGAAGCGGATTGAATAGGTTTTGGTTTCACCGCCGAGCTGCCGGGTCTGGGTGAGGTCAATGGTTTTGTATTCGTCACCGGCATCCAGGTTCTGGGTTGTCACAACCCAGGAGGCGTCGCCGTCCGTATGGGTTCCGTCGCTCAGCGTCGAATCCGTGTAGGAGAGCAGCCGCAACTCTTCCACCCGGGAAGTGGCGGCGTGAACCTCCTCGCCGATCACTCGCGCTTGCAGATTGCCCCGGATCGACGAGGTCTGCATGGCCGCGACCCCGAGGGTGGCGATGGCGAAGATCACCAAGGCAACGAGAATTTCGATCAGGGTGAATCCCCCTTGGGCATGTGGATCCAAGTCAATCTCCTCTCTTATCAGTTGAGATTGCGGCATTCGACCCGAGTGCTAANNTAAGCAGCTGCCGCCGAAAATGTTCCGCGCCGGTCGGTACCGTGAAAACGGTGGTGCCGAGCAGGCTCTGATAGCTGTTGCCGTCGGTGTACTTCGGGTCGGGATTGGCGGTGCGGGCCACTGCGGTGACGATGATCTGGCGGATGTCGCCGATGGTGGTGGCCGCGGTTCCGCCCGCCGTCAGATATTCAAAATAGATCGCCTCGATGTTCTCGGCGATGGGTGAGCCATTTTTTCTGAGCAGACGGTCAGGGTTGGGGTCATTGAGGGTATAGCTGACGGTTTCCTCCGCTTCGCAGGTGTCGCCGTCGCCATTGAGATCCAGAGTGAAGGTCAGGCTGCCGGTCTGGGCCTCCTTGAAACGAATTTTGGCCGATTCGTCCGTCATGGCCGTGGCCGTATTGTCGTTCTGGGCGGCGTCATCCGTGCCGTCGCAGTCGATGTCCTCGCCCGCCTCGTCGCCGCTCAATTGCTCCGGGTTGTAACCGGCCATACGCAGATCCTGCTCCATGAAGAAAAGGGCCGCCCGCAGGTTCTTCTGCAGGGTCACCACCTCCTCCTGGATCATCGCGCTTTGACTCTGGGCGATGTAAAGGGAGTAGATACTCCCCATCACCACCCCGAAAATCGCCAGGGCGACCAACACCTCCACCAGGGAGAATCCCCGGGGAGCTCTTTTGCTCGGCGCTATTTTATGGTTCATTGCCAAGTGCTTCCGTTCCAGCGTTTCATGCGTACTACGCCGCTGGCGAAGGTGCCGACAGCGTAGGTTCTTTCCGCGTTGCCGGAGAGATAGACGTAGCCGCCGGAAGAGGTGCCGTTGGGGTTGAAAACCGCCTGATCGCCGCTGAAGTCGACGGCGTCGGTGACGGCGGCGGTGCTGTCGACTTTTTTGACCCCCGGTTGATAGCCGAACTCTACGCCATTGCCGTAGCCGTCCAGGGAAACCGGCCGGGTTTCGATATCATCCGCTGTGCCCAGGGTATCGTCCGGTCCACTGGAAACCACCACATATCCCTGGGGCGTCGAGGCGTCAAAGATGACGGCGCAAGGGCGGTTTTCGGTGATGGCCTGGGAATGGGCGTAATGCAGGTTGTTGAAAAGATCCCGCGCGGCGCCGTTGAGTCGATAGCCCGGCAGCCATTGGCCCAGGGCGATGGCGGCGATGGCGGCGGCGATACCGATCAGGGCGATGGTGACGATGACTTCCAGTAAGGTAAAGCCCTTTGTTTTTGACATGGACTGGCCTGTGTTTGGATTTTTGGCGTTTATCCGACTGTCAGCGGATCTGCCGCCAGAAATATTGGCGGACTGTGGAATCGACTTCGGGGTTTTCCGTCTGAATGCCCCCTTCGACGCCGACAAGGATGTTGACCCCCGTCGAGGTGATGGCGACCACGGGTGCCGAGGGGATGGCCGTTCCAATAACGACGGAACGGTCTTCCGTAGTCATCTTGGGGTCGGGGGAGTCGTTGGTTTCGTCAGTGGTGGAATAGTTGAAGCGCGCCGCGCCGTTACGGTAATCGACGGCATAGAGCCGCGCCGTGCCCCGGTCGCGGGAGGTGGTGCAGGGATCGGTGAAGTTCGCGGTATCGACGCCGGGGGTATAGGTGGTGAAATAGAGCGTATGGTTGAAGAGAACCGGCGTCGACACGATTTTTTCGCCGGTATTGGGCAGGCGCAAAAACCAGCCACGCTTGGCGTCGAGTTCGGTTTTGACGGCACTTTGCTCATCGGCGCTGCCGATCTGAATCCGGTTGTCCGTGACATCGACCAGGTGAGCCGGAGTCAGGGTCTGGTAGGTATGGTTGATCGGATCGACTTCCTGCCAAGTGCTGGGGATGGCATAGAGGGCATCGACCCGGCTGGTGTCCGCCGGATGCTCCCGATCGCCGGTGCCGATGTAGAGCATTTCGCCGAAGCTTTCGGCGGCGACTTCCGGCGCGTACATGAACTTGCGGCCGAGATTGAGGGTTTGCCCGCCGACGGTCAGGGTCGCGGGCAGGTCGAACAGCAGATGTTTTTCCCAGTCGCCGTCATGATCGGCGTCACGCAGGGCCAGAATGTTTCCGCCCAGATCCCCGGCGTAAACGCGCTCGATATAGCCGTCATGGTTGCGATCAATCGGCGTGGCATCGAGAATGCAATGGGTCATTGCGGACCAGAGCGCGCCGTTGACGTTCAGCCCGGTGACGACGCCCGTATCCGGGGCGATGGCGTAGATGGCACGGCCGACGGTGTCCGTCGACGCGGGGGTGTCCTGATCCTGGTTGAGGTCGTAGCCGCCGGTGAGCAGAACGACATCCTGGGCCTGACCCTCTACCTTCACGCGGATGGGTTGGGGGCGGGACCAGGATTGGCCAAGGGTGGCGCCGCCGCCCAACTCTTCGTCCCCGTTGCCGTCCCAGTCCAGAACCTCGAGATGGGCCTCGGTGATCCGGTATTTCCAGGCGGGCTGCGCGGGGGTTGTCACATCGAGGGCGTAAAAGTAGGGACCGCCCCGGCGTTCGCCGAAAATCAGGGTTTTGTCGCCGTCGTCGGCGTGGTGCAGGGCAAGGAGTCCGTCGACGAAATAGTCGTGGTCGCCGTTCTGCAAGCGATAAAGGCGGCTGAGCTGGCCGGGGGGGACAAAGGCCCAGGCTTCGGCGCCGGTGTCTCCGTCGAAGGCGTGCAGCATGCCGTCGTTGGCGCCGACGTAGATATAGGATTTGTAGCGGTCGACGACTCCGTCACTATCGCTGTCGATCGGGAGATTCTGTACTACCGGTTCAGAGTGGACAATATCCCCCATCGGCCATTCCCGGTCCTCGGCCCGCACGGCGGCGATGAGTTCGGAGCGTGCGGTAGTGCCGGTGACGCCGAGCAGGGTTTCCGTCAAGTTGGCGTTGGTCGCCGCGAATTGATTGGCGCTGTTGGCGAGGCCGGTGGGGTGAGCATCGATGCCGGGGAAAAAGGTGTAGATGGCGCGGCTGTCGTTGGCGGCGAGCCGTTCTCCGACACCCCCCCGGTCGACTTCGTAGCCGTCGGCGGTGGTGGACCACAGGGATTGGGCCGTGGCCAGGAACTGCCCGTCGACATCGGTCACCGGTCGGTCATTCAGGTCAAGGATCTCGCCGTTGGCGCTGAGTTTGTAGCCCTTGAGATTTCCCCGCCAGCGGCCATCCTGCTTGGGCTTGAAAAAGCCGAGATAGAGCCGGTCGCCGGCATAGGCGCGGTTGCTGCTGCTCGCCGGCACCACCGGCGCGACAAAGGAGGCGTTGCGTTCCTGAATGCTGTCGATGATGCTGTCGAAGGCGTTTTCCAGTTCGGCGGAGTTCTGGGCGGTGAAATATTCTCCTCCACCGCGTCGAGCGGTGCTTTCCAAAAGGGCCTGAGATGTTTTGAAGCCG
>DIVU01000359.1:0-761 GCA_002423365.1 Desulfuromonadaceae bacterium UBA6124
ACCTGATGAAGGCCTACCAGTTTCCGCGCTACACCACGCCGGTTGCCACCGGAAAAAAGGTTGCGGTGCTGGGAGGCGGCAACGTGGCGATGGACGCAGTGCGAATGTCACTGCGACTTGGCGCCGATGAAGCGACGATTCTCTACCGGCGCAGCCGGAAGGAAATGCCGGCCCGGGTCGAAGAGATCGAAAACGCCGAAGAGGAAGGGGTAAAATTCCACTTCCTGGTGAACCCGGTCCGCTTCCTCGGCAACGAAACCGGCTGGGTCACGGGGGTCGAATGCTTGCGGATGGAACTGGGCGAGCCTGATGCTTCGGGCCGACGGCGTCCGATCCCGGTCAAGGGATCGGAATTCGTCGTTGATGTGGACATGGTGGTAGTCGCCATCGGTCAATCGGCGAACCCGATCGTCGCCTCAACCGCCACCGGAGTCGAGACTAACGAACGGGGCTATTTCATTGCCGACGAAGACGGCCGAACCACGAAACCGGGCGTCTGTGCCGGTGGTGACATCGTTACCGGCGCGGCCACCGTCATTCTGGCAATCGGCGCCGGCAAGAAGGCCGCCCGCGCCCTGCACGAATACCTCAGCGGTGACGGCAGCTGGCCGATGGTATCGCCCTCGCGCTAAAGCGGGCCGGGGCCACCCTCCGGCATTTGCAGATTGACATTTGTGCTACCGTCTGCAAGAATTCATGTGGACAATTGAATACCACAAACAACTGGGTGCTCTTGTACCAATTTCAGATCAAGGATGATC
>DIVU01000359.1:810-2769 GCA_002423365.1 Desulfuromonadaceae bacterium UBA6124
CCCCGCAACTGTAAGCGGTGATGAACGCTGCACGAAACGCCACTGAACTCAAGGGCGACAGATCAAAGGCTCACGGGACCGGGAACGCGAACAAGATGCATACCCCGACATTGAGACTTTTGGCGACGTTGCCGGATCGGGAAGGCGCGGCAAGTAAAGTGATCCGCAAGTCAGGAAACCTGCCCGGCCGAAGCAGTCAGGACCTCCGAGGGAGAGGCNNCCAGCGACCGGTTTCAGGACCCCGTTTCTCACCAGAGAGGCGGGGTTTTTTTATGTCTACGACCATCTTTATCACTGGCGGCGCCCGCAGCGGTAAAAGCCGCCTGGCCGAAAGGCTTGCCGAAGGCTTTGGGGAGCCCCTCTGTTATATCGCCACCGGCGAAGCTCGGGATGGGGAAATGGCCGAGCGCATCGACCGCCATCGGCAACGGCGCGGGACTGCCTGGCAGACCGTGGAGGAGCCGCTGCAGTTAGTTGATGCCATCAGGGAGATGGATGGCCGCTGCCAGGCGATACTGGTTGACTGTATCACCCTCTGGATCACCAACCTGCTGTTCCATTACGACGCCTGCGAATCGGTTCTCGCGGAGGTGAGGACACTTGCCGGACTCCTCCCTACACTACGGACACCGCTCATCCTGGTATCCAACGAGGTGGGCATGGGAATTGTTCCGGAAAATGCCCTGGCACGAAGTTTCCGCGATCTGGCAGGACACACCAATCAGATCTTGGCCGAGGCGGCTGAGGAAGCATACGTAACAATTTCCGGGATACCAATGAAACTAAAGTAGGGGCAAACCTTGTGTTTGCCCNNGGGCGATCACGAGGATCGCCCCTACACTGAGTCAGTACAGGACACCCATCATGCCCCTTCTTCAGAAGACCCTCGCCAGAATTCAACCCCTTGATCCGGAGCTGCTGCACAAGGCCCAGGAAAAGCTGGACAACAAAACCAAACCGCTCGGCTCCTTGGGGAGACTGGAGGAGTTTGCCCGGCGTTTTGCCGCCATTTCCGGCACCCTCGACCCGGACACCACGAAAAAAGTCATCTTCACTTTTGCCGCCGACCACGGCGTGGTGGAGGAAGGAATCTCCGCCTTTCCGAAAGAGGTGACCCCGCAAATGGTTTTCAATTTTCTCCGCGGCGGCGCCGGCATCAACGTCCTGGCTCGCCATGGCGGTGCGGACGTGCGGGTGGTGGACATGGGGGTCGATTATGATTTCGGGGTTCTGCCGGAACTGATCGATCGCAAGATCGCCCGAGGCACGGCCAACATCGTCAAAGGACCCGCCATGACCCGTCAGCAGGCGCTGGCAGCTCTGGAAGCCGGTATTGCCCTGGCGAACGGCTGCAAAGACGAGGGCATCGCCATGGCCGGAACCGGAGAGATGGGCATCGGCAACACTACGGCAGCCTCGGCCATCATCGCCGCCATTTCCGGATTGCCGGTCAAACAGGTCACCAGCAGGGGAACCGGCATCAATGACGCCGCCCTGTCCCACAAGATCCGGGTCATCGAGCAGGCCCTCCAGGTCAACCGGCCGGACCCGGCCGATGCCCTCGATGTACTGACCAAGGTCGGCGGCCTGGAGATCGCCGGCATCGCCGGGTTGATTATCGGCTGTGCCGCCAATCGCATTCCAGTGGTGGTCGACGGCTTTATTTCCACCTCCGGAGCGCTGATCGCCGCCGGAATGAATCCGCATATCAAGGACTACCTGTTTGCCGCCCACGAATCGGTGGAAATCGGTCACCGCTACATGTTGGAACATCTGGCGGCCGAACCGATTCTCGACCTACGACTCCGCCTGGGCGAAGGCACCGGTGCGGCCCTGGCCATGGGACTGATCGAAGCGGGTGTGAAGATCATGAAAGAGATGGCGACCTTCGCGGAAGCCGGGGTGGCGGAACAGCAGGGGTAACGCAAATCGGTTTTAGTCTCTTACAAGTTCAGTCTT
>DIVU01000366.1 GCA_002423365.1 Desulfuromonadaceae bacterium UBA6124
GATAGCCGACCAGTTCGTCGATGACGATCCGCCCGTCGTCCACCACCCCGTAAATTTTACCGGCCGCGCCGGCGGCCCAGAAGGAGAGGAACAAAAGAGCGGTCCAGGTGAGCAGATAGAGCGGGGGCGGGAAGCCGCTCAGCAGGTAAAACGCGGGAATCCCGGCCAGGGTGCCGAAGGTGCCCGACGCCACCGGCGCGTAGCCGAGCCCGGCGTTGCTGGAGAGAAAGAGGATGAAACGGTTCATGAGGACCTGTGTGCTTGGCAAAATGTTTAAAGAACCCCTCTCCCTCCAGGAGAGGGGCAGGGGTGAGGGCAAACAACGGAAGTACCCTCACCTGTCCGAAGCGGAGTGATCCGAATCGGGAGCCCCAGAGAATTGGATGTATTAGACCATTTTCCCGACGGCAGGAAAATGGTCTTTTTACGCTGATCGCGGATTGCCTCTTTGCCCTGTTTTTCATGCCGACTTTCCGCCGCTCCGCTCCCGGTTCAACGCCAGCAGCCGGGCCAGGATTTCGTCGTCGACGAGGTCGGCGGGCCAGCCGTAGGCGGCGGCGACGGCGGCGTCGAGAGTGGCGTGGGCGTTGGCCAGCCATTGCGGGCGCTGGTTGTAGAGGTTGGTCAGGGTACGCTTGGCNNTCTTTTTCACAGCCCGGTTTGGGCCGGACGCGCTCGGGATAGCCCGCCACCACTTCCGGCACCCGTTCGACCCACTCGGCCGGATTCAGCCAGTTGTCCCGCAGTTCGACCAGCCGCCGCGCCGCGGCGGCGATGGCCTGGGCGTGGGGAGGGTCGGCGTAGTCGGCGGCCGGGATGTCGGGGGCGAGGCCGGAGGGGAAGGGGAAGGTTTCGAAAGTGGTGGTCGGCGTGTAGCGGGGATCGTTCCCAACACCGAGGAAGGAACACATCCGCAGAGCCCAGAGTTCGTGGAGGCGGGAATGAAGGATGCCGAAGGTGGTGTCGTCGTCGCGGGCGATGACGACAAGTTGACCATCACACACCAATGGTGGTGAAAGCCACACGAACAGGCGATATTTCGCCACACGAGGAGTTGCAATAAAACGACGAAGTTTTGCTGTTGCCCGTCGTAAATCTGGCGCAGGCCTCGCATGTAGCCACCAACGATCGCGCTCTAAATCATTTCTGACGGCATCTCGCGCCGGTTTGACGTGTTCATACACATATTCGAAAGGAGCCTCAAAAAGCGCGGCTTTGTTCTCAGCTAGATCGAGGCCGAAATCAACAATCCATTTATCTGAAGGTCGACGGGTAACGTCGAGGCCATTTTTCCAAGGCGTAATAACATTTGAGTTGGGTTTTCCGTTTGGATTAGTCGGCATCATTAGCCACTTCCGCGCTAAATCACCCGGCACATCAAAGGCACCTTTTTTCATTCCCCCAATGAACGAAACCCCGGAGTTTTCCGCCAGCTTTTTCGCCGAGGTCAGATCGCCGGTAGGGGCGGGTTCCAAACCCGCCCGCATGGCCGGGCCGGTTAGATCGGCATAAATCGCGATCACCGGTTTGCCGTCAAGGGAAAATCCCCCTAAATCCCCCTTTTGCAAAGGGGGACTTGTCTTCGCGGCCTTCTCGTGCGGCGGAGTGGGGCTTGTCTTTGCGGAGCTCTCATCCGGTAAAGAGGGCATTGGCCTTTCGCCCCCCCCTTTTACAAAGGGGGGCTGGGGGGGATTTCCCTCAAAGCAGACCAGCGACACCCGCACCGCCGCCCCTTCGTTGATCCAGGGTTCGTCGCTCCAGGCGGTGAAGATGCGGCCGCTTTGGCAGATGCGTTTGAGCACTTCGCGGTTGGCGCCGCCGCGCACCGAGTTAGTGGCGACCAGCCCGGCCCGTTGCGCCCGTCCCGCCTCGATCTCGGCCCGCGCCTTTTCGAACCAGTAGGTGACCAGGTCGGCGCCGCCGGGGACGCGCCCTTTGTAGAGGGCGCGCAGGCGCGTGACGTAGTCCTCGCCGAGTTCCGAAAGCATCTTCTTGTCGCCGAGAAAGGGCGGGTTGCCGACGATGCAGTCGGCCGCGGGCCAATCGGCCTCCCTCACCCCCGACCCCTCTCCCGGGGGGAGAGGGGAGATGAGAGCGTCGCGGCATTGGATGGTGTCGAGTTTTTTGAGGATCGGCTCGGTGCCGTGGCCGAGGCCGTTTTTGAGGCTCCATTGGATATCGCCGATCCAGACGGTGACCCGGGCGAGTTCGGCGGCGTAGTCGTTGATTTCGAGGCCGAGGACGTTATGGGGGCCGACCTGGGGGAATTCGCGCTGAAAGCCGAAGGTCTCCCCTTCGAGCATCACCCGATGTTCGAGATTCTTCAGTTCGATCAGGGCCAGATAGAGAAAGTTGCCGCTGCCGCAGGCCGGGTCGAGCACCCGCGTGGCGCGGAGTTTGGCGAGGAATTGCCGATAGCGCGCCTCCTGCGCCCTCACCCCCCGCCCTCTCCCGGGGGGAGAGGGGGCCATGGTGAGGGCGTTCTTTACCTCATCCCATTCCCGTTCCAGGGGTTCCACCACCACTGGGCCGACGATGCGCAGGATCGACTCGCGGTCGGTGTAGTGGGCGCCGAGCTGGCTGCGTTTGGCCGGGTCGAGACCCCGTTCGAAGAGGGTGCCGAAGATCGCCGGTTCGATGTCGCTCCAGTCGAGCCTGGCGCAGGCCAGAAGCTGGGCAACCCCGGCGCCGTCGAGAGGCAGGGCGTCGGCGTCGTCGAAGAGGCCGCCGTTGAACCAGGGGACGACATCGCCGAAGCCGATCTCGCCGCCGTCACGCATGGCGGCGAAGAGCAGGGCGGCTTTCTCGGCGAATTTCTCGGGGCGTGTCCGGACCGACTCGACCATGCGGGTGAAGAGCTGCCCCGGCAGGATGCCGCTGTCCTCGGCGAACATGCAGAAGATCAGCTTGTTGACGAAATGGGCGACGCGCCGGCTCTCAAAGCTTGCGTCGCGCAAGCCCTGGGCGAGGGCGGCGAAGGCCTGGGCCGCCTGTTCCGTGACCATGCTCCGGGTGACGCCGGGGCGGAAACGTTCCGGCTCGGTCAGCAGCCATTTTATTTTCCGCAGAACCTCGGGGCGTTCGAAATCCTCCAGGGCCAGGGTATGGATTTCCTGCACGGTGTTGGTGAAGTTGGTATGGATGACGATGGTCTCCATGTCGGAAACCACCAGCAGCGGCTGGTTTTCCAGGGCGATGGCGTAGCGTTGCAGTTGGCTGAAGGCGGCGGTCAGATCCTTGTGCTTGCCCTTGTATTCCCAGGCGAAACAGCCCTTTTTCCAGACGTCGGCCCAGCCTTCGCCGCCGCCGGTCTTGGTGGCGCCCCGCTCGAAGGTGAAATGCGCGCCGGTCGGGTCGGCCTCGGCGGGGGTGGGATGTTCGACCAGGCGGCACAGGTCGATGAAATGCTCCTGCGCCGCCGAACGCTCCTTGAGGGTCGAGGCTCGCCACTTGGCGATGAATTCCCGCGCGGTCAAGGCTTCATTTCCCATTGCCGTTCCGCCGCCCGTTCCACCAGCCGGTAGACTTCCGGCAGGGGGCGGCCCGAGGCTTCGGCGAGGGCGCGGCAGCTGGCGTATTCGGCGCTGACGCGCAGCAGTTTTTCGCCTTCGTAGATGAGCTTGACCGCCGCTTCGCCGAGTTCGGTGGCGACGGTGGCGCTCTCGCGGCGCAGCTTGAGGCGTTCCGTCTCATAACGGCGCACGCCGATGGCGCTGCTTTCCCGCAGCAGCAAGCGGGCGAGTCGCTCCGCCAGGGGGGGCGGGGCGATGACGGTGACGCGCAGGCCGGGGCGGTTTTTCTTCATCTGTAAGGGGCTGTAGCCGACATCGAGCGCCCCGGCGGCAAGCAGGCGTTCCATGAGAAAGCCGAGGACTTCCGGCGTGGTGTCGTCGAGGTGGGTTTCGAGCACAACGACCCGGTCGATCTCGCCGTTTTCCGTCGTCTCGCCGAGCAGCCCCCGCAGCAGATTGGGGCGGTCGGGCAGGTCGCGGCCGCCGACGCCGTAGCCGACGTTTTCCAGGGTCATGGCCGGCAGCGGGCCGAATGCAGAGATTTCGGCGGCGATGGCGGCGCCGGTGGGGGTGACCAGTTCCTTGTCGCATTGCCCGTCGATGATCGGCAACCCTTTAAGGATTTCCAGCGTTGCCGGCGCCG
>DIVU01000236.1 GCA_002423365.1 Desulfuromonadaceae bacterium UBA6124
GCCCTGCTCAGCCCGGGAGAATCCGGTGAAATCGTCAGTGTTAATGTCCCCCTGGAAAAGCGATCCGGCTGCTGCGGCCAATGTAACGGCGAACGTCACCACAAAACACAGCGCGGCGAAGAGATGGGCCTGCGGACCGGCAAGGTGGTGGAGATGCTCCACAACGGCGCCGGTCCCCTGCTGCTGCGTATCGATGATGCGCGCATCGCCCTCAGCCGCGGCATGGCCATGAAAATTTCCGTCAGGAGGATCCAATGAATCTCGCTAAGCTCAAACCCGGCCAGTCGGCCCAAATTACCGTTATCGGCAACATCGGCCCCATTCGTCGGCGGCTCATGGACATGGGCGTCATCGTTGGAGAAACGGTCAAAGTGGTGAAGGTCGCGCCCCTGGGCGACCCCATCGAAGTGACGGTGAAAAGCTATCAACTTTCCCTGCGCAAGCAGGAAGCCGAAGCGATTGCGGTGGAGGTGAAATTATGAGTTATCAGGGAACGGCGGTACCGAGCCAAGCCGCCCAGAAAGTCATCACCGTCGCCGTCGCCGGCAATCCCAACGCCGGCAAATCGACCCTGATCAACGCCATCGCCGGTAGCCGCCTGCACGTCGGCAATTGGCCGGGGGTGACGGTAGAGAAGAAAGAGGCCCGCTTCGAGTTCGAGGGCCGCGCCATCCGCCTGATCGACCTGCCGGGCACCTATTCCCTCTCCCCCTACACCCAGGAAGAGATCATCGCCCGGGATTATCTCTTGCGGGAAAAACCGGATCTGATCATCAACGTGGTCGACGCCACCAACCTGGAGCGCAATCTCTACCTGACGGTGCAGCTGCTGGAGTTGGAAATCCCAACGGTGATGGCGCTCAACATCTTCGATGAAGCCCAGGCCAAGGGGTTCAAGATCGATGTCGACGGCATCGCCGAGATGCTCGGCATTACCGTCATCCCCACCGCCGCCGTCAAAAACCAGGGGCTGCAGGAACTGCTGGCGGCGGTTCTGGCCACCGCCGAGCGCCGGGAAAACCGCCGACCCCGCCAACTCAGCTACGGCGAGGACATCGACCGGGCCATCGCTGAAATCGGGTGGAACCTGACGGACAAACACCCGCGACTGACCGAGCTTTATCCCTTGCGCTGGCTGGCCTGCAAGCTGCTGGAAGAAGACCCCGAGGTGACCAAAGAGGTCAATCTCGAACCCGGAGCAGTCGCCGGAGAAGCGGTGGATCACCTGCGACGGGCCCACGGTGAGGACATCGAATCGCTGATGGCCGACGCCCGCTACGGTCTGGCCAACGGCCTGACCCGGGAAGTGTTGCAACGGCCGGAGATTCGCAAGGAGGAGTTGACCGAGAAGATCGACCGCATCGTTCTCAATCGCTTCTTGGGCATTCCCATCTTCCTGGCGGCCATGTGGCTGATGTTCAAGCTGACTTTCGACCTTTCGGCACCCTTTGGCGACTGGCTCGACGGCATGATCGCCGGCCCCTTCATGCGCTGGACGGCGGCCGGTCTCGGCGCCGTCGGCGCGCCGGACTGGACGGTGTCGCTGGCGGTGGACGGGGTCATGGCCGGGGTCGGCTTCGTCCTGGTCTTCGTGCCGGTGATCTTCGCCATGATGTTCTTCATCACCTTCCTCGAAGGAAGCGGCTACATGGCCCGCGCCGCCTTCGTCATGGACCGGGCGATGCACGCCATCGGGCTGCACGGCAAGTCCTTCATCCCCATGCTCCTCGGCTTCGGCTGCAACGTCCCCGGCATCTACGCCACCCGCACCCTGGAAAATCCCCGTGACAAGGCGCTGACCGCCCTGCTCGTCCCGCTCATGTCCTGCGGCGCCCGCCTGCCCGTCTACGTCCTCTTCGCCGGGGTCTTCTTCGGCGCGGCAGCCGGCACGGTGATCTGGTCGCTGTACCTGCTCGGCATTGCCCTGGCGATTTTCATGGGATTGATTTTCAAACGAACCCTGTTCAAAGGCGAGACGCCGATGTTCATCATGGAACTCCCCCCCTACCGGATGCCTTCTTTCCGCAGCCTGTGCCTGCACACCTGGGAGAAGGGCAAACACTTTCTGATCAAGGCGGGAACCTACATCCTGGCCGTCTCGGTCTTCGTCTGGTTCGCCCTCAACCTCCCCTGGGGGGTGGAAAGCAAGCGCGACTCGTACCTCGGCCAGGCCGGCGCCGCCATCGCGCCGATCTTCGCACCGTTGGGCTTCGGCACATGGGAAGCCTCGGCATCGCTGCTCACTGGGGTCATCGCCAAGGAAATCGTGGTCGGCACCATGGGGGAGATCTACGTCCCCGGCGCCCAGGAGGAAAGCACGGATGAAACCGTCCCGACCCTGGGGGAGGATCTGCGGGAAATCGTCGTCTCCTTCGGCGGCGCGCTCAAGGAGGCCGGAAGCAACGTCGTCTCGACCTTCGGCGTTTCCAGCCTCGCGATTGAGGAGGAGACGAACGACTCGCCCCTCAAGGAAGCGGTGCGCGGCTCTTTCACGCCCCTTTCGGCCTACGCCTTCATGGCCTTTGTCTTGTTGTACATGCCCTGCGTGGTCGTGGCCATCGCCATGCGCCAGGAGTTCGGCAGCTGGAAATGGTTCGGCATCGCCTTCGCTTACCAGACGGCGCTGGCCTGGAGCGTGGCCCTGATCATCTACCAGGGGGGCCGACTGCTCGGCCTGGGAGGCTAACATGGGCTGGATGGATATTCTCTGGATGACGGCGATCCTGAGCGGCGCGACCTGGCTTTTCTACCGCTCGGTGATCAAGAAGAAGGGGCACTGCCCGGGCTGTAACTCCTCGACGGAGCGCTGAGCTTCCGCCGTCACGGAACCTCAGATAAGTTTTTACAAAAGGAGACGAGAACCATGCACCAGCACCGTGACGACCGGCAACGACGCCCGCTCTGGCACGATCTGGCCGAACGCTTCGCCGATGAACGGGACTGCCTCGCCGCTTTCCTCGCCCTGGAAACCGCCGAGGTTCTCGAAGGGGAAAAACCGGCCAACTTGATCAACGTACCCAACCGCCGCCGTCCCTGCGGGCGCAACCTCTATCAGCTCTGGCGGCGCCACGGCGCCGCCCTGATGGGACAAAGCACCCTGGCGGTGCGCGAACTGGTCGATCGCGGGGATTCGCTGCTGCTGCTCTTCTACCAACCCCAAACCTTGACGGCGCTATTGGCCAAAGCCAATGTCGCCGGGTTTCTGCGCCAGGCCGGCTATCCCCAACCAGTGGTGATGGATTCGGCCCTGTCGGAGTTACAGGAGCGCTTCGCGACGATGGGCTTCCCCCACGAAATCGGCGTCTTTCTCGGCTATCCCCTCAAGGATGTCGCCGGATTTCTCGGCTGGGTGAAACTCCCCGTGACGTGCCAAGGTCCCTGGAAAATCTACGGAAACCCCGGCAAAAGTCTCGCCCTCGCCGACGGATTCCGAGCCTGTCGCCGACGCATGGCCCACCGGCTGAGCCGTTGCGCCGCCGCCGTCGACTGCCTGCGGACGAACGGGGTGGCATGCTCCCGCGGGAATGACGACCCAATGGCGCCAATGGTGACCTCAGGATTTCCATAACGTTCAAAAACTCGACAACTGCAACGAACAGGGAGATATTGACCGATGAAATTGACTCACATCCTGTTGTCCAGTCTGCTCCTGCCGGTCCTGGCCGGATCGCCGGCCTGGGCCGACGCCCCCGATGAGCGCGGCGAGATCGAGAATCTCAAACGCCGTCTCGCTGCCCTCGAAGGGCGCGAGGCCGAACCGGACCAGCCATTTACCCTGGAAACCTTCGGCAAGTACCTGCGCCTGCACGGCCTTTTGGAACTCGAAGCCTTTGCGGAAAAAATGGAAGGGGGGGATGAAACCAGCGACCTGACCCTGGCCACCGCGCAGGTGCAACTCGAGGTCGAGATCAACGAGAATATCGGCGGACACGTCGTCTTTCTCTACGAGGAGATCGAGGGTGAGGACGATACGGTCGAAGTCGACGAGGCGCTTATCCACCTGACCCACCCCTTCGCTGTTTTCGGCGGCAAGGTCGGCCTCTACGGCGGCAAGATGTACGTTCCCTTCGGCAAGTTCAACAGCCATTTCGTCTCCGATCCCCTGACCCTGGAATTGGGGGAAACGAACGACACCGCCCTCTACGTCGATTATCTGTGGCGGGATCTGGTGGAATTCAAAACCGGCTTCTTCAACGGCGAAGTCGATACCGCCGGCGACAACAACAGCATCGACTCCTTCGTGGCGGCCGTCGAGGTCACCCCCGCCGAGGGGCTGAACTTCGGCGTTTCGTATATCAGCGATCTGGCCGAAAGCGACGGCGAACTGGTGAGCGGCGACCTGCCCGGGGACAGCTACCGTTCAAGCGTCGCCGGCGGCGCGGCCTATCTCTC
>DIVU01000283.1 GCA_002423365.1 Desulfuromonadaceae bacterium UBA6124
ACGAAATCAACTGCGCCGGCAACATCGGCATCGCCATGTACCCTACCGACGGCTGCGACGGTGAAACCTTGTTGGCCAACGCCATCATCGCCCTCACCCAGGCCAAGCAGTCGGGCCGCAAGACCTTTCATTTCTTTTCCCGTGAAATGCGCGTTCAAACCCGCCGGAGCCTGACCCTGGAAAGCGCCTTGGAACAGGCGCTGAAGCGCGGGGAATTTTTCCTGCATTACCAACCCCAGGTGGACCTGGCCACGGGCCGAATGGATGGCGTCGAGGCGCTGCTGCGCTGGCAACATCCCGAACTGGGCATGGTTCCGCCGGACCAATTCATCCCCATTGCCGAACAGACCGGGCTGATCCTTGCGCTGGGCGAGTGGGTGCTGCGCACCGCCTGTCGGCAAAACCGAGCCTGGCAGCTGGCCGGCCATCCCCCTTTGCGCATGGCGGTCAACCTCTCGGCCAAGCAACTGAAACAGCCGCTCCTGCTCGCCAGCATCGCCAGGACCTTGCAGGAAACCGGCCTGGCCCCGCAATGGCTGGAGCTTGAATTGACCGAAACTTCGATCATGAAACATACCGAGGATATCCGCACATTGATGGGGCTGAAGAACCTCGGAATCGGGCTCTCCATCGACGACTTCGGCACTGGCTATTCATCCTTGAGTTACCTGAAGCATCTGCCGATCAACAAACTCAAGATCGACCGTTCCTTCATTCGCGAGATCACCACCCGCCACGACGACGCCACCATCGTCGAAGCCATCATCGTCATGGCGCACAGCCTCGGCATCCAGGTGGTCGCCGAAGGCGTCGAGACCCACGAACAATTGGCGTTCCTGCAACAGAAAAACTGTGACCGGATCCAGGGCTATCTGATCGCGAGGCCTCTTGCGGCTTCGGCCGTCGAAGAATTAATCCTCTCCCGCATTTAGTGAAATAGCACGTTTTGTCTCTTGTTTTCTGCTCAGGACCACCGTATCAATTGCCAAAATTATTCAATATTTCATTCTGGTGGGACATGCTGCTCTTCCTGCAAAGACACGCCCGGTCCATCTGGCTATTGCTGATTACCCTGCTCGGGGTATCTCTCGGTTGCCTGAGCGCATCGATCCTGGATAAAGTCGGCATCTACATTCAGTATTTCGACAGCTACGGCGAAAACCTGCTCGACTACGATCAGCACGCCAACCGCATCGGCCTCGGCTTCATCCTCACCGACTGGAACTGAAGCCCAGACAACCCCTTCTCGACACGATCACACAATACCTCGCCAGCGGGGCGAGCCCGACTCGCCCCGCACCTCCTCAAGAAAACACTAATTAGCGAAAAATCTGCGGCTTATGGCACAAGGGTTGCTACTCCTAGCCGTGCGCTTAGCGTAAGGAAAAACCCTGACCCAAGGTGGCCTGTCGCCCCGGCGTTCCACGCAGTGTGCCGCGCTTTTTTTGACAGCCCCTGTCGGTTTCTTGGCTTCCCGCGAACTCACGACTATCCCACACCGGCCGAAAGCCCAACCTCGCGGCAAGGAGACCCCCGTGAAAAATCTCAAACTGGCCACCAAAATCTTTCTTCTGAGCGGCGTCATCATCCTTTCCTTCATCCTCGCCATCACCTGGATCTACGGGAAACTGCGTAACGATCTCCATACCGGCAAGGAAGCGATGGTCGCCAACGCCGTGGCCACTGCCTGGGGCGTAGTCGACCATTACGCGGCCCAGGCCGCGAGCGGCGCGATGGACAATGAAGCGGCGCAAACAGCCGCCAAGGAAGCCCTGCGCCACACCCGCTTCGAAGGAAGCAACTACTTCTGGATCAACGACCTGACCCCGGTCATGGTCATGCATCCGATCACTCCCGAATTGGAAGGGAAAAACCTCTCCGACAACCGCGACCCGGAAGGGAAGGCGCTCTTCGTGGAGATGGCCGAGGTCGCCAAGGGCAAGGGGGAAGGCTACGTCGAATATCAGTGGGCCAAGCCCGGTTTCAGTGAGCCAGTGCCCAAACTTTCCTTTGTCAAGGCCGTACCTCAGTGGGGCTGGCTGGTTGGCGCCGGCATCTATATTGACGATATCGAAGCGGATCTTGCCCAGACCCTGACTCTGCTCATCGCTATCGTGGTCGCGGTCCTGCTGCTGGCCCTGGTTCTGGTCTACCTGACCGCCCGCGACCTCTCCGTGCCCATGTCCCGGATTGTTGCCATGCTCAAGGAGATGACTAACGGACGCCTCGGCAGCCGTTTGCGCCTTGACCGTCGCGATGAAATCGGCCAGTTGGCGGCGACCATGGACAGCTTCGCCGACGACCTGGAAAAAGAGATGGTGGAAAACCTCAAGCGGCTGGCCTCGGGGGATCTGACCATCGAGGTCCGGCCCCGCGACAACCAGGACGCCATTCGCGGCGCCCTCAACCGTCTGGCCCACGATCTCAACGACCTGGTGGGACAGATTCAGGTCGCCAGCGAGCAGATCGCTTCCGCCAGCGCCGAAGTCTCCGACGGCAGCCAGCATCTTTCCGAAGGGATGACGACCTCGGCCAGCTCCATGGAAGAGGTCGCCAGCTCGATGACGGAAATCGGCTCGCAGACCAAGCACAACGCCGAGAACGCCGCCCAGGCCCAGAAACTTGCCGGCGCCGCCCGCGCCGCCGCCGAAAAAGGCAGCTTGCAGATGCAGTCGATGGTTTCGGCCATGCAGGAGATCAACGAGTCGGGGCAGAACATTTCCAAGATCATCAAAGTCATCGACGAGATCGCCTTCCAAACCAACCTGCTGGCGTTGAACGCGGNNGCCGGCCAGCACGGCAAGGGCTTCGCTGTGGTCGCCGAAGAGGTGCGTAACCTGGCGGCGCGCAGTGCCAAGGCCGCCCGGGAGACTGCCGGCCTCATCGAAGGCTCGGTGGCGAAGACCCACAACGGTACCGCTATCGCCGAGCAAACCAGCAGCGCCCTCGATGAAATCGTCACTAGCGTCGCCCGGGTTTCCGACCTGGTGGCGGAAATCGCCGCCGCCAGCAGCGAACAGGCCAATGGCGTCAGCCAGGTCAGCGTCGGCATGGAACAGATCGATCAGGTGACCCAGCAGGCGACCGCCAACGCCGAAGAGAGCGCCGCCGCCGCCGAGGAACTGGCTAGCCAGGCAAACCAGATGCGGGAGATGCTAAGCCGCTTCAGGGTCCGCGGCGCCTCGGTCAAACCACAAACGCCGACACGTCCGAAACGGCCGGCGCCATCTCCGTCGCCGGCGGGGCATGGGACCCAGCGGCGCCTGGCCTCCGGCAGTGCGTCGGGCTGGGGGGAAACGCCCGCATCCGGCAAGGGCGGAAATGACTTCCAGGGGAGTGACTTTATCGCCCTGGATGACCACGAATTCGGCAAATATTAAAAAGCTCGGCCCGGGCCGGTTGCGAGACCGGCCCGTTTTTTTGCCGACCGGCTTGCCGACAGAGGGAAAGCCGCCAAAAGCCGGCACATCTTAATGAGATGCCGGCTTTTGGCCCTTGTCTTTTCCCTTTCGAGACCGTATGATTACCGGAATTCTTCTTTCTTTTCCTTGGGATGGACATGCTGCTCTTTCTGCAACGACATGCCCGGGCCGTTTGGCTGCTCCTCCTCGCCTTTAGCGGATTGTGCCTCGGCAGCCTGACCTCCAGCCTGCTCGGTCTCGGCCTTGAGCACTCCCGCCCCGCTGTCCCTCCGGGACAAAGGGGCGTCCCCACCGTCACCGCTTCCGGTTCACAGGATTTCGCCGCCATCACCCAGCGCAACATCTTCGATTCCAGTGCCCCCGCCGCCGCTCCGGCGTCGTCCCCCGGGTCACGGACTCGCAGCAAGACGGCCGGCACAACTCCGGTTGCCGCGCCTCCCCGTGCCGATCTCAAGCTCTTCGGCACAGTGACCGGCAGCGGTAAGGACTCCCAGGCCCTGATCATGGCGAACAACGAGCTTAACACCTACCGACCGGGGGATGCCCTGCCGGGAGGAGGACAACTGCTCGCCGTCGACCGCAACGTCGCCCATATCGAAAACGCCGACGGCAGCCTGAGCCTTTTGCAGTTGCACCAGGAACCGTCGACGTCCGCCGCCCCCCCCGCCCGCGGGGAACCCGCGGCCGCGCCCCCTACCGCCCAAGCGGATGCCGGCGGCATCCGCCCGATCGCCCCGAACCGTTGGCGAGTCGAAGGGAGCGTTATCGAGCAGACCCGGGGCAATCTCGGCGAGGTGCTCAAATCGGCGCGCATGGAGCCACGCCTGGTCGACGGTGCCACCGACGGTTTCGTCATCGCCATGCTGCAACCAGGCTCCCTGCTCAGCCAGATGGGCTTCCGCAAAGGGGATGTGGTCCTACAAGTCAACGGCATGCCCCTGGACAGCCCGGAAAAAGCTCTACAGATCTTCCAGCAACTGCGCGAAGCCCGTTCCCTGCGCGTCCATCTTGAACGGCAGGGGCAACCCTCCGTCTTCGAATACGAAGTAAATTGAGCAAGAGCGCTTCTGCCCGGGCCTGGCCCGACACCCCTTGAGAATTCCTGGTCCCGACAACCCCTGGGAGGAGGTAGCATCCGGTGGCATTCCATAAAGGCACAACGTTGAGTCTCTTTGTCGCGCTTATGCTCTGGCTGGCGACCGCCGGAAGCGGCGTGGCCGAGGAAAAATTCAATCTCGACTTCAAGGACATCGAACTGCCGGCCCTGGTCCAGGTCATCAGCGAAGTGACCGGACGGAATTTCGTCTACGACGAAACCGTCAAGGGGAGCGTCACCGTCTCCTCCCCCCTGGAACTCAGCCGCGACGAAGCCTACAATCTCTTCCTCACCGTCCTCGGGGTGAAGGGTTTCACTGTCGTCCCCTCCGGCAAGATCCACAAGATCGTACCGATCCGGGACGCCAAGGAAAACACCCTGCCCGTCGGGGGCTGGGGCGGAGGCGAACAATACGTGACCCGCATGATTCCCCTGCGTAACGCCGACGCGACCCTGATGGCAACGACGGTGCTGCCGCCGCTCCTCCCCAAGACCAGCCACATTGCCGCCTTCGCTCCGGCTAACGCCCTGCTGATCACCGACAGCGCCGCCAATATCGAACGCCTGGCCGGGATCGTCGGCGAACTGGACCGGGCCAGCACCCTCGACCAGATCGAAGTGATCCCTCTGCGCCATGCGATGGCTGAGGAGGTCGCCAAAATCGCCAACCAGATCCTGGCCCAAGGGGCGGCGACTTCCCCCCGGGCCCGGGGACGGGCCGCTCAGCCCGCCGGCGGCGACGGCAGTCGCGTCATCCCCTACGCCGCCACCAACGTTCTGGTGGTCCTGGCCGCCAGCGACGACATCGCCGGCATTCGCTCCCTCATCGACCGGCTTGACCAGAAACCCTCCCAGCAACGCTCCCACATCAATGTCTACTACCTGGAGAACGCCGATGCCGAGGCCCTGGCCAAGACCCTGAGCGAAACCCTGAACAAGATCATACCCACCGCCGGCGCCCCCGCGGCCGCCGGCCAACCGCCGACCGCCGCGCCAACCAGCGGCAACGTCGGGATTATCGCCGACAAGCCGACCAACTCCCTGGTCATCAACGCCACCCCGGCGGACTACGAACTCATCGCCGGGATCATCAAACAGCTCGACATCAAGCGCAAGCAGGTCTTTGTCGAAGCGCTGATCCTCGAGCTCTCCATGGACGCCACCAGGGAACTCGGCGCCTCGCTCCAGGGCGGGATCGACGTCGGCAGCGACAGCGTGATCTTCGGCACCAGCAATCTCAACGGCGGTCCGGTCAACCTCGGCAGCTTAAGTCCCGACGCCAACGGTGTTCCTTCCCTGTTGACCCAATCAATCAACGGGATCCTTCTCGGTGGTCTCTTCAATCCCATCACCACTGTCATTAACGGGCAGGAAGTGACCATCCCCGCCCTTTCCGCCCTGATCGACCTGTCCAAGACCGACTCGGACGTGAACATCCTTTCGGCACCGCGCCTGCTCACTTCCGACAACGAGGAAGCGGAGATCATCGTCGGCTCCAACGTGCCGATCATCACCAACCGCCTGACCGACACTGGCGGCAGCGACGGCTTGGCGCAAAGCGTTTCTGTGGAACGCAAGGACGTCGCCCTGACCCTGCGCTTCACCCCGCAGATCACCGAAGGGGAACAGGTGCGCTTGCAGGTCAACCAGGAGATCACCGACCTCGCCGCGAGCAACGTCGGTGACATCGACCAGGTCGGCCCGACCCTGACCAAGCGCTCGGTGCGCAACACCGTCCTGGCGCAGAACGGCCGCACCGTCATCCTCGGCGGGCTGATCGGCACCAACCTGCAAAAGACCATCGCCAAGACTCCCTTCCTCGGCGACATCCCCGGGCTCGGCTGGCTCTTCAAGCGGGAGCGGATCGAAGAGAAGAAGACCAACCTGCTGGTCTTCATCACCCCGCGGATCATCCGCAGCGCCGACGACCTGCAGAAGGCGACCGACACCGCCGCCAAGGCCATGGATCTCTCCCGCATCAATGAGGTTTCGTCGCCGGAGGTCATTGATAACCTGGGCACCGTGGCACCGGAGAGCGCGCCGCGATGATGACCTGGAAACGCCTGGGCGAGATTTTCGTCGCCGGTCACGGCATCGCCCCGCAAACCATCGAGGAAGCCCTTTCCGCCGCCGCCAAAAGCGGTAAGCGCCTGGGGGAAGCCCTGCTCGCCGCCAAGGCGATCAGCGAGACGCAACTGGCCGAGGCCCTCGCCGCCCAGCAGGGGTTGCCCTGCCTGACCGGCATCCCGAGCGACACCCCGGCCGAACTGCTGGCGTTGATCCCCATCGGCTACGCCAAGGAGTACCGGATCTTCCCCCTGGGGCGGGATGAAAAGGGGCTGCGCCTGGCCATGGCCGATCCCCTCGACAGTCGCCCCCTCAACGACCTGGCGGTCCTGACCGGCGAACGCATCCGCGTGACCGTCGCCCCGGCCGGGGAGATCGTCGCCGCCATCAATCGCGGCTACGAAGGGCGCGCCGAGCAGGCCCGGGAAGTGGTGGAGGAGATCGGCGGCGACACCCAGCTCGTCCGTGGCCTGGAACCGGCCGACTTGCTCGACACCTCGGACGAGGCGCCAATCATCCGCTTCGTCAACAGCCTGATCACCCAGGGGTACAAGGAACGGGCCAGCGACATCCATATCGAACCCTTCGAGACGGAAGTGGTGGTGCGCTACCGCATCGACGGCATCCTCTACGAAGTTTTGCGGCCGCCGCGCCAGGCCCAGGCGAGCATCGTCTCGCGCATCAAGATCATGTCGGGGCTGAACATCGCCGAGAAACGCCTCCCCCAGGACGGTCGTTTCCGCGTGCGCATCGCCGGCAAGGACCTCGACGTGCGCGTCTCGACCCTGCCCACGGCCTTCGGCGAACGGGTGGTCATGCGTCTGCTCGAACAGAGTTCCAGCGTACCGAGCCTGGAGGATATCGGCATGGACGCCGGGATTCTGGAGCAGACGATGCGCATGATC
>DIVU01000352.1 GCA_002423365.1 Desulfuromonadaceae bacterium UBA6124
AGGTGAGCAGCGACAGGGCGAGGAAACAGGCGACAAGGGCACGCATGGATTAAAGACTCCGACAGGCAAGGGAAGGGGCTGGTTAACGGCCGGGATTCTAGCAGGAGTCGCGGCAAAAGGGGAGGGGATTTGCGTGGACAGAAAAGGGGACGATGGGCGATAAAGAATAAAGTCATTTCCCTGTGCAGGAGGATCCATGCCCGTTCCGCCCGATCGCTGCCGCCCCTTGAATCCGTGCCCGATCCGCGACGCCGGCGACTTCGTCCTCTACTGGATGACCGCCTTTCGTCGCCCCTTCCACAATTTCGCTTTGCAACGGGCCGTGGAACGGGCGTTGGCATTACGCAAGCCCCTGGTCATCCTCGAAGCGCTGCGCTGTGACTATCCCTACGCCAGTGACCGCCTGCACCGGTTCGTGCTCGACGGCATGGCCGACCATGTGCGACATTTCGTCGATTATCCAGTGCTTTACCATCCCTACGTGGAAACGGCTTCGCAAGCGGGCAAAGGCCTGCTCGAAGCCCTGGCCGCGCGCGCCTGTCTCATCGTCGCCGACGACTATCCGGCCTTTTTCCTGCCGCGCATGATCGCGGCCGCCGCCGATCGCGTCCCGGTTTTGCTGGAGGCGGTCGATGCCAACGGTATTCTCCCCCTGCGCGCCGCCGACCGCGCCTTTCCGACGGCCTATGCCTTCCGCCGCTTTCTGCAGAAAACCCTGCCCGGCCATCTCCTCGACGTCCCCCTTGCCGATCCGTTGGCGGGGGTGAGTCTTCCCGAACCGGGTTCCTTGCCGGAGAGCATCACGACCCGTTGGCCCCGTGCCGATGAAGCCTTGCTATCGGGAAACCCGGAGGCTCTGAAGCGTCTGCCCATCGACCATGAGGTTCCGCCGGCACCGATCCGGGGCGGCTTTATGGCGGCCCGAGAAACTCTGGAACGCTTCCTGGATGCGCGGCTGCCCCTCTATGGCGAACGCCGGAGTGAGCCGGAAGGGGAGTTCACCAGCGGGCTCTCCCCCTATCTCCACTTCGGCCAGATCGGCAGCCATGAGATCCTCGGCGCGATTTTCGCCCGCGAAGGCTGGTCCCCCTGCCAGCTTTCGCCGGAGAGCCGGGGCAAGCGCAGCGGCTGGTGGGGATTGAGCGCGGCGGCCGAAGCCTTTGTCGATCAGCTGGTGACCTGGCGGGAGCTGAGTTTCAACGGTTGCGCCCTGGGCGAACTGAACGATCCCTGGCAGGCCCTGCCCGAGTGGGCGCGCCTGACCCTGGCCAGGCATCGCGACGATTTTCGTCCTTATCGCTACGATTTGCAGGATTTCGCTGCGGCACGCACCCACGACCCACTGTGGAACGCGGCCCAGCGCCAGTTGCGGCGTGAGGGGCGGATGCACAACTACCTACGCATGCTCTGGGGCAAGAAGATCCTGGAATGGAGCGCGGGCACCGAGGCGGCGCTGGCGATCATGCTGGAGCTCAATGATCGTTATGCCCTGGACGGCCGCGATCCCAATTCCTTGAGCGGCATCGGCTGGTGCCTGGGGCTCTATGATCGAGCCTGGGGGCCGGAGCGGCCGATCTTCGGCACGGTGCGCTATATGAGTTCGGAAAACACCGCCCGCAAGTTCCCGGTGAAAGGCTATCTGGCCCGCTACGCCCCGGAATCCTGAGGCAAGGCTTGCCTTGTCCCCCCGGGCTCTGCTATTTTCAACGATAACGTCTGCAAACCTCCAAATTTGTTGAAGGAATCTTCGATGCCACCGACTTTTTATCCCTTCTCCGCGATCCTTGGCCAGGATGCCATGAAGACCGCGCTGCTCATCAACGCCGTCGATCCGAGCATCGGCGGGGTTTTGATCCGCGGCCAGAAGGGGACCGGCAAGTCGACGGCGGCCCGGGCGCTGGCGGCACTGCTGCCGGAGATCGAGGTGGTGGACGGCTGCCCCTGTCATTGCGACCCGGACGATTCCACGACCTCCCATGCCGAATGCGCCGAGCGCATGGCCCGGGGGGAGTCTCTGCCGCGCCTGCGGCGGCCGATGCCGGTGGTCGATCTACCCCTGTCGGCGACCGAGGATCGGGTGGTCGGCTCCCTGCATCTGGAGCAGGCGCTGAAGACCGGCGAGCGCCGCTTCGAACCGGGCCTGCTTGCCGCCGCCAACCGGGGCATCCTTTATGTGGATGAGGTCAATCTTCTCGCCGACCATCTGGTCGACCTGCTGCTCGATGCCGCCGCTTCGGGGGTCAACCTGGTTGAACGGGAAGGCCTGCGTTATCAGCATCCGGCCCGCTTCATGCTGGTCGGGACGATGAATCCCGAAGAAGGGGAGCTGCGCCCCCAGTTTCTCGACCGTTTCGGTCTTTGCCTCAGCGCTCAGGGCCTGGAGGATTTGGCCGCCCGCCGCGAGATTGTCGTCCGGCGCCTCGCTTTCGAGGCCGATCCCGCCGCCTTTCTCCGGCGCTGGGAACCCGAGGAGCGGCTGATCGCCGCCCAAGTTGTCCTGGCGCGAGAGCGATTGTCGTTCGTCGCCGTGCCCGAGGCGATGCTCGATCTGGTCGTGCGCCTGGCGATCGAGGTCGGCGCCCAGGGGCATCGGGCTGATCTGGCCATCATCAAGAGCGCGCGGGCGCTGGCGGCGTTGCTCGAGAAAGCGGTGGTAACGGCGACCGAGGTCGCCGAGGCGGCGCGGCTCGCGCTCCCCCACCGCATGGCCCGTTCGCCCCTCGATAGCGACGCCAATCTCGACGAGCGTCTGGACGGGGTCATCGGGCGCCTGGTCGCCGGCGAGGAGCCCCCCGTCACGGCAGACAAGGAGTCAGAGATACCTGAAATTATTGACGAAATGACTGACTCGATGGAAGTTCCGGGAGCGACGGCGGCGGGGAGCATCCTTTTCGCCTTCCTGAAAAAAAAAGCCCGGAAACCTACATAGAGGCCGATGATCGCATCGATCTGGGCGATCTCGAACTCAGTCCCCGACGACTGCCTCCCCGCCTGCGACGGAGGGGGCAGGAAGCGGCCGGGCCGGTGACGGCGGTGCGGTCGGTGCGCTCCGGCGAACGGGGATTCGAAGTGGCGCTGGAGGCGAGCCTGCGGGCGGCGGCTCGACGCGGAGCGGGTCTCGGGCAAATCCTTGGCGCCGACCTGCACAAGAAAATCCGCCGCCGCTGGCGTTATCCGCTGATCGTCTTTCTCGTCGATGCCTCCGAATCGATGGGGGAGGGGGCGGTGGCGCGCATGGCGGCGGCCAAGGGGGCGGTGCTGGCGCTGTTGCGCGAGGCATATGTCGAGCGCTGCCGGGTGGCGCTGGTCGCTTTTCACGGGGAACGGGCCGAGGTCCTGCTGCCGCCGACCCGCAGTATTGCCCTGGCGCGGGAGCGGTTGCGGCGTCTGCCGATCGGCGGTGCGACGCCGTTGGCCGACGGACTGTGGAGCGCCTGGCGGCTC
>DIVU01000181.1 GCA_002423365.1 Desulfuromonadaceae bacterium UBA6124
CCTCGTCGGCAATCCGATAATCCTCTTGCAACAGCCGAAGGTAGACCGACCCCAGATATCCCCGCCCCAACCCCCAAACCTGACGGGCTTCGGCAAAAAGTGAACTCGATTCATAAGTTTCCACATCCTCGGCCTGATAACCGACACTGAACTCGGTCCGGGTTTCCAAATGCCCCCGGTTCGGCATGACATAGCTCCCCACCAGGGACTGCCGACGCTCGGCGAGCAGCAGATCCGCGTCGAACAGGTGGGCGCGATGAAAAGAATTGTTATCCCGGTAACGCAAAGACAAACGCGCCCCGGTATCCGTTCCGAAACCCACACCGGGACGCAGGCGGTGCCGGGTACGAGGTGTCAGCTGAACGGAGACCGGCACCTGCTTTTCGTCGGTGAGTTCTTCGAGGGGGGTGAGCAGAACGTCGCGAAAACGGTCGGAATCGAGGAAGTTGAATTGGGTCTGCCCCAGCTTGTCGTGGGAAAAGAAATCCCCCTCGGCGTAGGCAAGATGCTGGAGCAGAAACCATTCGGGAAAATCGGGGGCACCGTGAATGAGCGTCTTACCGAAACGCAAGCGCGGCCCGGTGGCGAGTTCAAGATCGATTTCGGCGCTGCGGTGGCCACGATCGACACGAATGACATGTTGAGTGAAATCGGCCTGAAGATAGCCGAGGTCGAGGGCTGAAGCCTTCAACTCCCCCTTGGCGCGTTCGTAGTGATCCTGGCGGAGGATATCCCCCTCCCGCAGGGGGAATTCGGCAACGAGTCGTTGCAAACGCTTTTCCCCGTCGCCGGATCCGGTCACCACAACCCGTCGGGAAGTGACCCGCACCGGCTCCCCCCGTAGCACTTTCACCTTCAACAGCCACTGATTTTTCCTCTGGTTTTCCAGCTGCGTGCTTGTTATTGTGGCGAAGTATCCGAAAGGCTCAAGAGCTTTGCCGACCTTGTCGGGAACCTGGCCGACAAAGCGCGTCAGCCAATGAAGCTCCACCGAACCATCCCCCTTCGCCAGATCCGTCGGCAAGGTCAGAGCGGCGCGCACATTTTCGAGAAGCTCGTCAGAAATCCCCGTGATTTCAAGGGACAGGGGCTCGCTCCGGGCGTTTGCGGAAAAAATTATCAGCCAGATGAAAATCAGAACAATACGAAACAGGAAAAGCCTCCCCGGGAAGTGCAGGCAGACAACAACACGCATTACCCGCCGGAATTGATTGTTTGAATACTCAATCGGAAGGATAACACAGGCTTATGCGGAAACCAATTCTCTCCCTGGCGATCGTGGCCCTGCTGCTGGCTGCGGTATGCGCGCACGGAAAAACGCCAGAACCCATCACCTTTCACACTCTCAGCCCCCAGTGGCGTGGCGAAGTTATCGGCGAACACCGCTATCATACCGTGGCCGATTCCCGGCAAACCCTCATGGAACTGGCCCGGGACATGGGGCTGGGATATACCAACGTCAAAAACGCCAATCCCGACATCGACCCCTGGTTGCCCGCCCCGGGACAGACAGTACTTTTGCCCTATGCCTCAATCCTTCCGGTCGACGCGATAGCCGGGATAACCATCAACCTCGCGGAAATGCGCCTCTATCATGTCTGGAAGAACGCGGGAGAAACAAAGGCCCGGTCCTATCCCCTGGGAATCGGCACCGAAGGAACCGACAGTCCTACAGGACTTTTTTCCATTCTGAACAAAGCGGAAAATCCGACATGGACCGTCCCCCTCTCCATCCGGCACGAGCGCCCCGGGATGCCCGTCTCTGTCCCCCCCGGCCCGGCCAATCCCCTGGGAAAATACTGGATGGCCTTTTCCTCGGGCGGATATGGCATCCACGGCACGAATAAACCCCTGGGCGTGGGCCGTCGGGTCAGTCACGGTTGCATACGCCTTTATTCCCAAGATATTCAGGAGCTTTTCTATCGGGTTCCGGTCGGAACCGAGGTGTTGATCATCGACACCCCGGTCAAGGTCGGCCGCAAGGACGAAACCCTCTTTCTGGAAGTACATCTTCAGAACGGCCGGGACCAGGATCTCGCAGTCCTGAAAAGGGAAATCGTTCGACAGACTCGTCTACTCGAATGGAACGGTATGCTCGACTGGGACATGATCGAGGATATCATCCGCCATAACCGCGGCATCCCTCAGCCCATTTCCGTGGCCAATCCCCCATCCGCGGCAACGGCCCGCCGTTAGGTATAAATCTCTCCTGTTTTTCTCGATCAAACAACAAACCGGGGACTAGGCTGCAGCCTGGTCCCCGGTTTGTTGTTTGATCCATCGTTTTCGAGAGTTACTTGCGCAACCCCATTTCAAAGGCTTTTTCAGCCTTCTGCGCGGCAGTTTCCGCACGCACGGCGGCGGATTCAGCGCGACCGGCGGCGTCGGCAGCTTTGCCGGCAGAAGCTTCGGCGGCAGAAGCGGCGCCTTCGGCGCGTGCGGCAGCGCTTTCAGCGGTCTTGGCCGACTGAGCGGCAGCGTTGCTGGAATCAACGGCTTGCTTCAGCAGAGCCTGGTCCGCGGGGGTAAGCTTCGCGGAGCAACCCGCGAGACAGAGAAACATGGCACCGGCAACGAGGGAAACGATCTGAGCTTTACGCATATTGGCCTCCTTGAAGTGATTACTTTTGTGAGTGAGTTAAGCAGAATATCAACAGCTGTCAAGTGCAAGCTGAATAAAACTCGCGGAAGGGATGAATCGAACGATTCACCCCTTCCGAGATCTTTGTCCATTAATTTACATTACGGGAGAAGTGACTTGATGTACTCCCGGTTCAACTTGGCGATGAACTTGACGTCAATGCCCTTCGGGCAAGCGGCTTGACATTCGTAATGATTCGTACAGTTGCCGAAGCCGCACTCTTTCAGAGCCTCGGTCATGGCCTTGACACGAGCTTTGGCTTCGGGCCGTCCCTGAGGCAGAGCCGCCAGCTGAGCAACCTTGTTGCCGGTGAACAACATGGCCGAGCTGTTGGGGCAGCCGGCGACACAGGCGCCACAACCGATACATTCGGCAGCATCCATGGCGTATTCAGCGGCGGGTTGGCTGATCATCACTGCATTAGCATCGGGAACGCCACCGGTATGACAAGAGGTGTAGCCACCTGCGTTCTGGATCGCGTCGAGGGCGGAGCGGTCGACAACCAAGTCCTTGACGATGGGAAATGCCTTGGCTTTCCAGGGCTCAATGTAGATGCTGTCGCCATCTTTAAAAGTGCGCATGTGCAACTGACAGACCGTGGTACGATCTTGCCCACCATGGGGGCGGCCGTTGACGACCGTAGAACACATACCGCAGATCCCCTCGCGGCAGTCATGATCAAAGGCGATGGGATCTTTCCCCGTTTTTATCAAGACTTCATTCACATCGTCGAGCATTTCCAGGAACGATTGGTCCGGGCTGACATTCGGAGCCTCATACTGTTCCAGTTTGCCCAGATCCTTGGGGCCTTTTTGGCGCCACACGTATAATGTAAGGTTCATTATTTATAACTCCTTACCGCCAGATGTACATTCTCGAATTTCAGGGGTTCCTTGTGCAGCTCAGGTTCCTTGTCGTTCCCTTTGAACTCCCAGGCGGCAGCATAGCAGAAGTTCTCGTCGTCGCGCTTGGCTTCGCCGTCGTCATACTGATGCTCGACACGGAAGTGCCCACCGCAGGACTCTTCACGATGCAGTGCATCCTTGGCCAGCATCTCACCGAACTCGAGGAAATCGGCCAGACGGCCAGCGTTTTCCAATTGCTGGTTGAATTCCTCGCCGCTGCCGCTGACTTTGACATTTTTCCAGAATTCCTCGCGCAAAGCGGGGATTTCCTTGAGGGCCGCAGTCAGGCTCTGCTTGCTGCGCGCCATGCCGACGTTGTTCCACATGATCTTGCCCAAGGCACGATGCATGTCGGATACGGTTTTCTTGCCGTTGATGGACAGAAGTTTGTTGATCTGGCCTTTAACTTCATCCGCCGATTTCTTGAATTCGGGATGTGCATCGGTGACTGCGCCAGGCTTCACTGTGACCAGATAATTGGCGATGGTGTAAGGGATAACAAAGTAACCATCGGCCAGACCCTGCATCAGCGCCGAAGCGCCGAGACGGTTGGCGCCGTGAACGGAGAAGTTGGCTTCTCCGAGAACGAACAGGCCGGGAACATTGCTCATGCAGTTGTAGTCGACCCACAGGCCGCCCATGGAATAATGGGGGGCAGGATAGATGCGCATGGGCTGCTTGTACCCGTTTTCATCGGTGATTTTCTCATACATTTCGAACAGATTGCCGTAACGCGCGGCAATGGTATGCTGACCGAGTCGGTTAATCGAATCAGCAAAATCGAGGTAAACTCCGCGCTTACCGGGGCCAACGCCGCGATCGTCGTCACACTGTTCCTTGGCTGCGCGGGAAGCGATGTCGCGAGGAGCCAGGTTACCGAAGGAGGGATATTTCCGCTCCAGGTAGTAGTCGCGATCCTCTTCGGGAATAGCGCCGGCCGGTTTTTCGCAGTCTTCTTTCTTCTTCGGCACCCAACAGCGGCCGTCATTCCGCAGCGATTCAGACATCAGGGTCAGCTTCGACTGATGTTCGCCGTGCTGAGGAATACAGGTCGGATGGATCTGGGTGTAGCAGGGGTTGGCCATGTAAGCGCCTTTTTTGGCGGCTTTCCAAACGGCGGTGACGGAGCACCCCATGGCGTTGGTCGAGAGGTAGAAGACGTTGACGTAGCCACCGGTGGCCAGAACCACGGCATCGCCCCAGTGGGACTCAATCTGCCCGGTGGTCAGGTTACGTACGGTGATCCCCTTGGCTACACCGTCGACCACGACCAGGTCGAGCATTTCCGTACGGGGATGCATGGTAACAGTCTTGGCCTTAACCTGACGACAAAGAGCCGAGTAGGCGCCGAGCAGCAACTGCTGACCGGTCTGACCGCGGGCGTAGAAGGTACGGGAAACCTGGGCACCGCCGAAGGAACGGTTGTCCAGGTAGCCGGCGTAGTCGCGGGCGAACGGTACGCCCTGAGCGACACACTGGTCGATAATGTTGTTGGACACCTGAGCCAGACGCCAAACGTCGGCTTCGCGGGCGCGGAAGTCACCGCCCTTGATGGTATCGTAGAATAGACGGTAGATGCTGTCGCCGTCGTTCGGATAGTTTTTAGCGGCGTTGATGCCGCCCTGGGCAGCGATAGAGTGAGCGCGGCGGGCGCTGTCCTGGTAGCAGAAAGCATGGACGTTATAGCCCAGTTCGCCGAGAGAGGCGGCGCCGGCGCCACCGGCGAGGCCGGTGCCGACCATCAGGATTTTGTATTTACGCTTATTAGCCGGGTTCACCAGCTTCATTTCGAAGCGGTGCTTATCCCACGATTGTTCGATTGGTCCGGTAGGACATTTGCCGTCAAGTATCACGAGTAACCCCCTAGATCTTTACGATGCCAAAGATGATGAGTATCGGAATCGAGATGTAGCCGAACAGCAACACCAGGGCAAAACCCTTGCTAACCTTTTCAAGGATATGCAGGGAAGGCCCATTGTTGAAACCGAAGGTCTGGATGAAGCTCTGGAAGCCATGGCTTACATGCAGGAACAGAAACACCATCGCGGCCACGTAGATCAGAGAAATAAGGAACTTCTGGAAGCTGAGAACCACCATCGTAAAAACATCGGGACGGCTCAGGGCATCCACCGGCAGATGGCTGGCGGAAATCTCGGGGTTAGTCAAGTGCATGGTGAAGTGCAAGATGTGATAAACAACAAAAGCCAGAAGCACCAGACCGCTGACGATCATGGTTTCCGAAGCAAAATTGGCCCGGACCAGTCTCTTGACGGCGTAATTTCCGGGAGTCGCAGCCCGGTTCTCTAAAGTAAGCTGGATACCGAAGAGGATATGCAAGCCGAAAACGGCCAACATGAACAACCGGAAAATCCAGACAAGGGGGCCAAGATCATGAAGATGCTTGGCGTAAGCATTGATCCCATCGGCACCCCAGTACACGGAAGAGTTGCCGAGCAGGTGAACGCAAATAAACGAGATCAAGATGAGGCCTGTAACAGCCATCAAGATCTTTCTGCCCACAGTGCTTTGAGTGAATTGCATAATTTTCATCCCTTAGAATGATTTTTAGAGCGAATAAGGAATCATCATTCCTTGTCCCTGTAGTTACTCATCCGGCGCACTCAGTCGTCGGGACCGGGGGTACTCCCACCGCCTCCCCGCGCTTCGACCGAAAAAGCAGGAACTTTTCGAGGGGGGGGTGCGCGCCAGCAAGCCAGAAATTCCATTTCCTCTCTCCTCGCCAATAGTTAGCCCACTCATGAGCAATCCACAGAGCATGCCGGCAAGCCCGGCAACATCATCGTCCGAATGTATACTGCATACAACACACCGTATACTAAACATCGTTTGGAGAAAAAAGCAAAAAAAAAATTAACCTGCCCCCTCATGAGAATTCTAGGCCATCGGCATCTAACAACGATTCACTGACCTACGCCGAATCGACCGACGTCAATGTCAAGGGCGGTTAGCCTACACCAATAATTCTTTGGAGAGAACCACAAAATATCAAAACATCCCGCATAATCGCCTCATACACTTCGCGGCCCAGAGAATATAATAATAAATTCGAGATATTAAGAAAGAAAATCAAGTTAGCGCCGGGGCACCACAACCAGAGATGTATAAAAAGTCAATACACAGCACCCACCCCAGGGTTTCCTTATCTCGCTAAAATCCCACATTAAATCGAATCATATCAGCAACTTAAAATTACTAATTGGTTTATACAAATCTTGGCACATTCGCTGCTTGTTTTTTTCTAAAAGCCCTTGCGGGCTATTCAGAAAAGGAGCGGAAAATGACAAAGCCCCTTGGTCCATGGATTTTCACATTGAGCCTGGCGTTCCCCTGTCAATCGCTGGCCGAGTCCGGTCCGGAATCGGCGGAGAGCGGACTCGCCGTCATCCTGTTTCTCTGTTTCATTGGGTTGATTATCGTCGGGCAGTTGCTCCCCGGGATCAAGCTCTTCTTTGCGATGATCAAGGGGCTCTTCAGAAAATCGTCCCATCACGTCAACAGCTTGCACAATAAATAAGAAAGCTCTTCAAGAAAGGAATCTAGCCATGAAAAAGCTGGTAACCGCTCTTGGTTCTCTGGCGTTACTTGCTTCGACCGCCCCGACATTCGCCGCGGGAGGCCGTAGCGACCACAGTGGTATAGTGGTCTGGATCTTTCTCGGGTTCTGCGGATTGATCGTGGCCGCGCAGCTCATTCCCGCCCTGCTGGTCATGCTCGGACTCGTCAAAGGCGCGACGGAAAAACAGCCGGAACCCGCTAGGGAAAAATCTCACTAATTTCAAACAATTAAAGACGGGGGCGGAACACTGTCGCCCCCGTCTTTTCCCACCCCCCCGATAAATTTCCGCTTGACGCGGATTAAATCTTGACGTAACCGACCAAAAACGCTTACCTAATCGAAATTTCAGTCTAGTTGTAAAGGGACCGAAAAAGGATTTCACCTCGCGAAAGGTTCGCGGCGCCTTCATTGCGTCCAACCCATCCAAGGCGATCATGCTGTTGCTGCCGTTTAACGGAAAAAAATCGATACAACGTAAACTTATCGGCATCATGATGATTGTCAGCGGGGCAGCGCTGGGTTTATCCTCAGCCACCTTTGTCTACAACGAAGTCATTCTCTACCAGCAATCACTGCTAAGTGAACTCTCGACCCTGGCCCACATGGTGGGAGAGCACACCCGCGACAGTCTCATGCTCAAGGACTGGAAAACCGCGGATCGTCACTTGGTCAGCCTGACCTCCCACCCTCCCGTCAAGCACGCGTATCTCTTCGATCGCAACTTCAAGCCCTTCGCGCACCACATCAACTATCCGGAAGGATTCTCCCCGCCCGATCAAATCTGCGAAAAACTGGTCGGGAGTGCCCTGTTGAAGACTGCGGACAAGTGCCTCACACTAGAACATTTCGCGGTATTTCATCCGGTATTCAACGGCGGCGAAAAAATCGGCACTGTCTTTATCCAGGCGGATCTTACTGGACTTTATGCGCGACTTGGACGGTTCGCTCTCGGCGTACTTGTGATTTTCGGCCTCACCAGCCTGATCGCTTACCTGCTCTCCAGTCGACTCCAGCGCCTGGTAACCGAACCGATCCTGCATTTACACGACACCATGAACCGGGTCAGCTTAGACAACAATTACCGCCTGCGGGCGCGCAAAACCTCCGAGGACGAGGTGGGCACCCTGATCGACGGCTTCAACGACATGCTTGTACAAATCGAACAACGCGATGCGTTGCTCACCGAGCACCGGGGAAATCTCGAAAACCTGGTGGAAAAACGAACCGACGAATTGCAACGCGCCAACCGTGAGTTGGAGGATTCCATCGTCGAACTGGGGCGGGCTAAGTTGGCGGCCGAAGCCGCCAATGCATCCAAATCGCGATTTTTCGCCAACATGAGTCACGAAATCCG
>DIVU01000180.1 GCA_002423365.1 Desulfuromonadaceae bacterium UBA6124
GGCGCACACTGTCGCTCGGCGGCGGCGCCGTGTCGGGGAGTCGCAGATGCGGGTCTTCGATCAGAAAATCGTCGTGCAGGGGGGCCGTTTCGTAGAGCGGCCGTTGTTCGTCGAAAAGAACCTCTTCGACCTGTTCCCGGCGCAGCACCAGGGTATATTCCCGGGTCGGGTCGATGCCGGTCATGGCTTCGCGGATCGAGCGGAAGGTGACGCTGGTTTCCACGGTCCCCAGATGCTCTTCGCCACGAAAGACCGGATGGACATAACGGAAGCCGGAAACAATTTTGCCCGCCTCAAAGCCGGTCACCGGGCGGAGTTCGCTGTTGGCCAGGCGGATTGTGGGGCGCGCGTCGAAAAGGAAGTCGTCGCAGTGATGAGGGGCGTGAAAGCGCAGAAAACTGTGGCCGTCGGCGGTGTGAAAATGCAGCTGACGGATCCCCCGCTGCCTGAGTTGGGCGTAGGTCGGGGCGAGCAGCCGGTAGAGTTTGCCGCGCTGGCGGTCGCGTTCGGGGCCGACCGCCTTCACCCCGGCGGCGAAGGTATCAAGGACGTTGTCGTGCTCCATGATTTCGGAAAAGAGCAGTTCCGTGGCCAGCTGATAGGTCGCCACGCTCGCCTGGTAGGTGGTGGCCGCGACCACGTTGTTCTCGGCCAGATGCTGCTGCTCCTTGTCCTGCCGGTTGTTGTGAAGGAAGAGGGCGGACAGTCCCCAGGCGAGGAGGAAGAGAAGGGTTCCGACAAAAAGGCGCATCAGAAATTGCCCTGGTCGGGAATAGCATCGCGATAGGGGAGCTTGCTCGCCTCGGCGTAGTCCTCATCGGCGGCGGCACTGAGGCCGTGACGGATATTGTCCCCCCAGGTTTTCCGGGTCGTTTCATCGGCGGCAAGCAGCGCCCGGCGGATCGCCTCCATCCGTTCTTCCGAAACCCGGGCGCCGTTGGCGACCAGGGCCAGGCCCGGCAAGGGGGCAGTTTCGGCGATGATCCGCAAGCCCAAAGAAGCGTATTTGCGGGCGATGGCCGACTTCAGCCCGCCGGCGTCGAACTCCCCCGCCGCCACCGCCAGGGCGACGGTGTCGTGGGGGCCAAGATAGCGGTAACGGGTTTCTTCGAGACGGATTCCGGCCTGCTGCAGCAGGCCGGAGATGGAAAAGAAGCCGCAGGTGGAAAGGGGCTGGGTCAAGGCGATCTTGCGGCCCGTCAGCTGCTCGGGACGCAGGTCGCTCTCGGCGGCGACGACCAGGGCGCAGGTATAGCTGGGTTGGCCGTCAGATTCATGAAAAATGACCAGGGGTCGCGCCTGGGGAAAACGATCCTTGAGGCGCAGGTAGGGAAGGGGGCCGAGATAGGCGAGGTCGAGCTTGCCTGCTTCGAATTTGTCCAGAACCTGCTCGTTGCTGTCCGAATAGTCGATGTCCAACTCGATGCCGAGGGCCGTTTGCAGATATTCCAGCAATGGTTTCCACTGGCCGGCCACGGTTTCCGGTTTTTCCATAGGCAGGGGGGCGAATTTCAACGTTTCGGCGGAGGCGATGGAAGCCAGGGTCAGCAGGAGGGCGGCAAAGAGAGTGACGATCTTTGGCATGAAGCCTCCTGTGAGTTCCGGTTTAAAATGGCCAGTGAATAAGAGGGGAAATTTATTTCATTGATCGTTAACTATATTGGTAAAATTTTCATCGATTCACTCGGGAAAGTCAAGGCGTGCTCCGCCGGGTGCGTCCCCGCCCCGTCGGCGTCGGGGGCGATCGATCAGCGGGCGGATGGCGGTGATGTCGAAGAGGATGGCGGCGCGGAGGGTCTGGGCCGCCATGGAGCCCGCCTCGGTTGTGACCTGGGCGACGATGCTCGCCAATAGTGGCCCGGAGTCGGCCAGTTCCCGCATCCGCAGATAGAGGCGGCAACCCCGCCAGAGCAGGGGATTGTCTCCCGGCTTGAAAATCAGGAAGGTGGCGTGGGGGTTGCCGCGCAGGTACTCCAGGCTGCGGTTCTCCCCCAGCCCCAGGGCCAGGGTCCGTTCATCGGGCATGCGCGCCGAGGCGAAGA
This sequence comes from Desulfuromonadaceae bacterium UBA6124, assembly GCA_002423365.1. Taxonomy (GTDB): domain Bacteria; phylum Desulfobacterota; class Desulfuromonadia; order Desulfuromonadales; family Trichloromonadaceae; genus Trichloromonas. The sequence continues at coordinate 2,043 of DIVU01000180.1, forward strand.
GGGCGGCGTTGCTCTCGCCGTCGGGGCCGACGGTGGCCAGTATCCCGAAGGATCCCGGCCGGTTGATGAAGGTCATCGCTTGTGCCGCGGTCATGGGTGCTCCCGGTGTCGCTTTTATTCTCCCCTGTTTATAGAGGAATTTTCCGCCCGTATAAAGTCCCATCCGCATGAAGGTTGCCTTTCCCCAAGGTTTGTGGCTATTTGATCCCTAAAATTACCAGGATGAAAAGGCATGCAATCACCCCTTTCCAAAGCGCGAAAATATCGTTTCCCACTGCGCGCCGGTAATCGCTGCACGATGCTGGTCGATGGCCGGGCCTTTTTCGGCGCCATGCTGGAGAGTATCGGCGCGGCTCGCCGCTACATCNNCCTGGTCGAATCGGGGCAGGTCGCCGACCGCTTCATCGCGGCCCTGATCGCGGCTCGCGGGCGGGGGGTGGACGTCTATCTGCTGTTCGATGCCTTCGGCGGTTTCTATCTGCACCGTCGGGATCGCGCACGATTACAGGCGGCGGGGGTGTTCCTGGCCTTCTACAATGCCCTGCGCCTGACCGGGGGGCGGCGCAACCTCTTTCGCAACCATCGCAAGCTGCTGCTGGTTGACGGCGAGATTGCCTACACCGGCGGCACCGGCATCACCGATGCCTTCGACTCGGAACTCGACCCGGACCGCTACTGGCACGAAGGGATGCTCGCCATCCGTGGCCCCTGCGTCGCCGACTGGCATGCCCTGTTCGTCGAAACCTGGCGGCGCTGGGCGAAAATCCCCATGGCGGAAATCG
>DIVU01000217.1 GCA_002423365.1 Desulfuromonadaceae bacterium UBA6124
CCACTGTTTTCGGGGTGAACTGGGCGACATCGGAAATGAAGGAGATCTGGGCGGGAATCACATGCCGGGGGGCGGCGTCGAGAACCAGCCGGACCTCGCTCCCCAGGGCGATGCGTCCGGCGGCGGCGGTGGGGAGAAAGAAGGTCATATAGACATCGCTCAGATCGACCAGGCTGAGAACCCGACCGCCGGCACCGAGGACCTCGCCGGGGTGGGCGATGCGGTACTGAACGCGCCCGTCACGGGGAGACTTGAGGGTGCTGTCGTCGAGATCCGCCTGAATGCGTTCGATCGTCGCCTGGGCCGCTTCGATGGTCGATTGGGCGCCAATGACCTGGGCTTCGGCCGTGGCGATGGCGGCTTCGGCGGCGGAAACCTGGGCGCGGGCCGAAGCGAGGGCGGCTTCGGCGCTGAGCACCCGGCTTGCGTCGTCCTGAGCCGTTTGCCGGGAAATGGCGCCTTCGGCGACCAGTGCCGCCGAGCGCTGGGCGTGGTTGCGGGCGTTGTCGAGATCGGCCTGACGTTGCTTGACATAGGCGAGGGCCGCCGCTTTTTCACTGTGACGCTGGGCCAGTTGGCTTTGCGCCGTGGCCACGGAACTGTGGGTTTGCTGCAGCTGGGCCTCGGCCTGGCGCAGTTGCGCCGAAAGCGCCTCGGTGTCCATCACCGCCAGCACCTGGCCGGCGGTGACGAAATCCCCTTCGCGCACCAGCACATCCCCAATCCGTCCGGGAAGTTTGGTGGCAATATCGATCTCCACCGCCTCGATGCGGCCGTTGCCGCTGACCAGGCCGTTGTCCCGGCCATTGTGGGCGAATTTCTGCCAGCCAACCACCCCCAGCAGACTCAGAACCAGCAGCCCGATGATGCCGATCAACCATTTTTTCCGTGGTGCGGTCATGGCGCTCCTCTTTCACATTTGGGGATGGATTTTCAAGAGATAGCGATTCATCGCAGCGGCAGGGTGAAGGAGAATGTACTTCCTTTCCCAACTTCGCTCTCGGCCCAGATGACGCCGCCCATCAATTCAACCAATTTTTTACTGGCGGCCAGTCCCAGGCCAGGGCCTCCGTACTTGCGGGTGAGGGATGAGTCCAGCTGTCTGAAATCCCTGAACAGCAGATAGCGCTTTTCGATAGGAATACCAATTCCAGAATCCTGAATCGAGAAAAGGAGCTGTTTCTCCCGTCCGGGCACGGTCCTCACCTTCACCATCACGTTTCCGAGTTCCGTAAATTTGATCGCATTTTCCAACAGGTTCTTTAGGACCTGGGCTATGTGGTCGGGTGAACCATAAACGATTTCGGGTACATCCGAAGAAATGTCGCATTCCAGCCGAAGACCCTTGCCCTCCGCCTTAGGACAGAATCTGTTAATCATTTTTTCAACACAGGCGCGAACATCAAAAAGGGTTTTCGCCAAGTTGCCCTTGTGGGTTATCAAACGGGAGAAATTAAACAGATCATCGATGAGGTTTTTCAGCTGGTTGGCGGATGTTCCCAACATGTCGAAAAGATAGCGTTGGTCGGGCCGGGGAAAAGATTGAGACAGAAGTTCCAGGCTTGCAATAATTATCGTCATGGGGGTGCGAAGCTCATGGCTTATATTGTTGAGAAAATCCTGTTTGGTATGGTGAATATCCGCAACGGCCTCTTTTGCATCCCGCAGACACTGTCTTGTTTGCTGGCGCAGAGTCAGATCGACCATGGCGCCGATCATGCGCGACGCCTTGCCATCAGGATGTCGCAGCACCACCCCACGGTCCAGAATACGGGTGTAAGAGCCGTCGGAGCGTAAAAAACGGTATTCATCCCACCACAGGGTTCCCTCGCCGTCGATCAGCTGGTCAAGACCCTCGACGACACGCTCCTGATCCTCGGGGTGGATCTGCTCTTGCCACCAGGTTGCGCTGGTATCATTGACCACCGGCGGATATCCCAATACTCTGGCGGATGCCTCATTCCAGATGAAATGTCCGGATGCAATGTCCCTGTCCCATAATGCGTCGACGGCGATTTGTTCCGCCTGACGAAGGGCTTCCTCGCTATTAAACAGATCCGTTTCGAAGCTTTTACCCTTGGCCATATCATAGAGGTCGGCGACACAGCTGCCCCAGCCATTGATCTGTTTCCTGATCATTTTTTCCTCCAATTTTACAAGGCGCCGCCGCCCAAAAACTGGGCCAATGAGATTTTCAGAGTCGCTATATTCTGCAGGCGCCTCACTGTCGTCAGTTCGATGGTTGAACCTCTCGCGCAGGTTCCGTGCCCCCGCCCCCGAGTACCTTGTAAAGATTGACCTGGCTGGCGAGTTCGGCCAGTTCGATGTTGATGAGGTTCTGCTGGGCGCCGTAGAGGGCCCGTTGGGCGTCGAGAACCTGGAGGAAGCTGTCGATCCCCTTATCGAAGCGGGTTTCCGAAAGGCGATAGGTTTCGCTGGTCGCTTCGACCAGCGCCCTCTGGGCCTGGAGCTGTTCGTCGATCGTTCCCCGGCGGGCGAGGGTGTCGGCGACTTCGCGGAAGGCCGTCTGGATGGCGCCTTCGTATTGGTTGATGAGGATGTCCCGGTCGATCTCGGCCGTTTCCAGCTGGGCCTGGAGGCGACCGGCGGTGAAAATCGGGATGTCGATGCGCGGGCTGAAAGCCCAGGCGCGGGCATCGCTGGTAAAGAGATCGGACAGTTCGGTGCTGGCGAAGCCGCCGTTGGTGGTCAACGAGATGCGCGGATAGAAGGCGGCGCGGGCGGCGCCGATATTGGCGTTGGCCCCTTTCAGGCGATGTTCGACGGCAAGAATGTCCGGGCGCTGCAACATTACCTCCGAAGGCATACCGGCGGAAAGGGGGCTTAAGGCTGTGGCCGTCTTGAGCGGGGCCGCCGGCAGCAGCGTCTCCGGAAGCTCGCCGCCGATGAGCAGGCGCAGGGCGTTTTCATCCTCGGCGATCAGCGAGGTGAAACGTGAAATATCGACCTTTGTCCCTTCTACGCTGGTCTGCGCCTGGCGCACTTCCAGGGCGCTGGCGACGCCCAGTTCGAAGCGGCGTTGAGTCAGATCATAGGTCGATTGGTGGCTGGCCAGGGTTTCCCGGGCCAGGGCCTGGCGTTCGCGATCGGCGGCCAGATTCAGATAAGCGTTGGCGACGTCGCCGACCAGGGCGATGCGGGCGGCGCGGCGGGCTTCCTCGGTGGCGAAGTAGGACTCCAGCGCCTGTTCCTTGA
>DIVU01000235.1 GCA_002423365.1 Desulfuromonadaceae bacterium UBA6124
GCTCTCCCTCGCCGAGATCACAGCCCGCTACAACCGCCAATACACCTATACCCAGACTGGGCTCACTTCCGGCTCCCCTTACCGTTACCAGCTTCGGGCCATTAAAATCGGTGGCTGTGCCTGGGAGAGCAATCCCGCGCAGGTGGATACCGCCACCATTGCACCGCCGCCTCCCAGTGCACTGAGCGTGGTCGCCGTTCAGACTACCCGGGTCGATCTGAACTGGACCGATAACGCTACCTCGGAGACCAGCTACCGGGTCGAACGTTGTCCCGGCGAAGACGTTGCCTGCGACGAAGACCACGAATTCAGTCTGTTGTCCAACCAACCGGCTGACACCGAAGCCTATAGTGATCTTTCCGTATGTGAGAACGCAACCCATACCTATCGGGTACGCGCCGAAAAAGACGACGGTCCCGTCTGGCAGAGCGCCTGGGTGCTGGGCACGGCCACGACCCCGGCCGCCGGCGCCACGCCGCGTTTTGACGCGGTCGGCCTCTCCGAGTCGGAAATCGGCCTGGCCTGGGATGACGGCACCTTCGACGAGGATCGCTTCATCGTCACGCGCTGCCTCGGGAGTGGCGTCGACTGCGACGAGGACGGCGAATTTTCCACCCAGGTGGTTGTAAAACCGGGGAGCGTGTCCGATCTGTGGTTGCTGTACCGGANNGCACGGCGGGGGAAGTCAAGGACGCTTCCGGCAACGCCCGCCACGGCCAGGCCCTAGGCGCCGTGACCACCATCGACGGCAAGTATTATCGGGCCGGTTTCTTCGACGGAGTCAACGATTACATCCTCACCCCGCTCAATATCAATCAGACCGCCACCGGTCCCGGCGCCACGGTCGAGGCCTGGGTCTATCCGACGGTCAACAGCAACAGCTACAAATACCTGTTCGGCACCGAAAACGGCGGCAGCGACTGGGGACTGGCGGTATACGGCACGTCCTGGTATGTCAGCAACGGCAGCAGCGTTGTCAACACCAGTCAAACGGTCACCTTCAACGCCTGGCAACACATGGCGATCAGCTTCGAGCCCGGCGTTGGGCTGAAACTCTATCGCAACGGCGTGCTGATCTGGTCCAGTGCGACCATCGATTACGACACCAGCACCGCCAACCTGCACATCGGCAGGCTCGGCAGCAGCGCCTCTTATTTCTTCGCCGGCCGCATCGACGAGTTTGCCGTCTACAACCGGCCGCTAACCTTGGCCGAGGTCCAGCAGAACTACCAGCATCAGATCCAGATCTTCGAGCACGTCGACACCGGCCTGCTGCCGGGGACCACCTATACTTATCGATTGACCGCCGAGCGCGCGGCCGACTGCCCTTGGACGGCCACTACCCTGGCGGAGGGCACGACCTTCGGCCCGCCGCCGCCGACCGGGCTGATTGCCATGCCCGTGCATACCAATCGCATCGATCTCGCCTGGTCCGATGAAACCGGCTCGGAAACCGCCTTCCGGGTGCAGCGCTGCCAGGGGGCGGGCTGCAGCGATTTCACCGATCTCGGCGCACTGTTGCCGGCCAATTCCACCAGCGCCAGTGATACTTCCGTCTGCCCGGGGCAGGTCTACCGCTATCAGGTGCGGGCCGAGAAGAGCGACGGGCCGGTCTGGACCACCCCCTGGATGGGGCCGGTGGAGGCGACCGCCCTGGCGCCGGTCGATCCGACGGCGCTCACGGCCCAGCGCGCGGCGGAAAACCAGATCGATCTTTTCTGGCAGGATGGCAATCCCGACGAAAGCGGATTCGTGGTGGAGCGCTGCGCCGGTGAAGGGTGCGTCGATTTCGCGCCGATCGCGACCCTGGCCGCCAACGAGGTCGGGAGCAACCTCATCGTCGGCGCCAACGGCGCGGTCGGCTCCTTTGCCGCCCTTGTCGCCGATGTGGTTCATCCCCGTACCAAGGCAACGGTCAAGGCCTTACAGCTGACCCATGCCGGCAGCACGCCGCTGTCCCAGTCCGCTACCCTCAATCTGCTGACTGATACCGTCTATCTGGCCACCTTCGAGGCCTGGAGCGACGAGGGGGAAGCGATCACCCTGCAAAACGATCTCTTTCCCGATACCCTTCCGGAGATTGCCCAGACCGTCGGTTCGACCCCGCAATATTATCGGGCCCTTTTCAGCAGCGCCCACACCGACATGACAAGCGCGGTGCTGCGGTTCTTTCATAACGCTTCGGGTCGAACCCTCTACGTGACCAACATCACCCTGACCCGCCTTACCTATCCGGTCGGCTACTCCGACCTCGATTCGGGATTGGCTCCCAATACCCCCTATTCCTATCGGGTCAGGGGCTTCAAAACCGGCGATTGCGGCTGGAACAGCGGCTACACCGACAGCGCTTCGGCCGTGACGACTCTGGATATCCCCGCAGCCCTGACCGCAACCGCTACCGATACTACCACCATCGAACTCTCGTGGAGCGACAACTTCTCTTCCGAAACCGGCACTCTGATCGAGCGTTGCGCCGGCGCGGACTGCGACGATTTCAGCCAGATCGCCGTCGTCGGCGCGAACGTCAACCGCTTCAGCGACCCCGCCGTCGCCGAAGGTTCCAGCTATCGCTACCGGATCAAAGCCGTGAATGAAGGCCTTTCCAACGGCGGCGGCGGAACCTGGACCCGCCGGCTACCGGTCTCCTTCACCGTCTTCGGCGCCTACGAAAACTACGAAATGGTCGTGCCTTTCGATCCCGATATGCGTCCCGATTTCGGCGACCTGCGCTTCTACGATGAAACTGCGAAAACCCAGCTCCCTTGCTGGATCAAGACCAAGGTTGACGGTGTCTCCGCCACCGTCTGGTTTTCCGTCCGCGCCAATAACAACATCTCCCTTTACTATGGCAATCCCAGTGCCACCGCCGACGGTTCCGCCAACGACATCGTCGATACCTACCTCTTCCCCGGCAGTGTCATCGACAGTGGCAAATGGGTGGAAATCGATCCCAGCGGCGGCATTGCTCAGAACAACGCCCTGCTGCTGAACGACGTGACCGATGCCTGGACCATGGCTCTGATTTCCACCGCTACCTATTCCCGGAGCGAGGGGCGGGAACTGTACTTCGACCTGACCATTCCCGCCGATACCGNNACCAGACCGCCAGCCCCGCCTACAGTCAGCTGGTTCACGGCCTGTACTGGAACAATTATGCCTTTGACGTTTACCAGAAAAACGGCAGCATGGGCGTCGCCGGGCGTGCTTATGCCGCCAGTACCCGCTATCAGATGAAGATCGTGCTCAAGGCGGTCGGCGCCAAATATTACGTGCGTGGCGGCACCTATGCCGACTGGACCCTGATCCACGAAAACGCCAGCTACAACGACGCCACCCTGCGCATCGGCATCCACCAGTATTCCCATCAGGCCAGCATTCACCGCATCGTCGTCACCCCTGGCTCGGTCAGAACGGGTGCGTCCCTCGGCGCCGAGCTGAACAGCGCCGGCTTCGAATTCGACTTCACCTGGGTCAGCGCCTACGGCAATGTCGCCAGTGTCGTCACACCGGCCAAGGTTGCGCCCAGCGAGTTGAACGCCAGCGCCGTCACCGACGGCCAGATCGACCTGACCTGGAGCGACAATACCGGCGACGAAACCGGTTTCAAGATCGAACGCTGCGTCGGCGGCGACTGCGACAACTTCAGCCAGATCGCCACCGTCGCCGCCAACGTCGGCTCGTACNNACAGCAACACCGGGCTCTCGCCTTCGACCCTATACCGCTACCGGGTTCGCGCCTACAAGACCGCCACCCAATCCTGGGACAGCGACTACAGCAACAGCGCCGAAGATCTGCTTTTTCCTCAGCAATCCTCGGAATTGACCGCCACCGCGCTCAACTCGCGTATGATCCAGCTTGACTGGGAGGACAACAGTAGTGACGAAGAGGGTTACGAAATCGAAGTACAGGTCTGGAACGGCCGTTTCATCCAGACCGCCAAGGTCGACGCCGATGTCGTTAGTTATGTCGACCGGGTGGGTATCGACCCCGAGACCCGCTACGTCTACCGGGTCCGCCCCTATCGTGGCACGGACCGGTCGCCGTACAGCAACGAAGCCTCCGTCGTCACGCCGGTATTTTCCGAGGGGGACAATACCTGCCCACCATGATAGGATCTGGATTGCTCGTCCCCGGGGAGCCGTTCTCCGGGGACGTTTTTATGAACGATTGACAAGAGCGGTCTGTACTGATGAAACAAGCTGTCGATAAAATTCTTTGGTGGTTGATATTGGCGGTGCTGGGCTTGACTCCGGAAAGCGGTTGGGCGTTGGTTCTGGAGCAAGACACAGTCTGGCGGGGGAGGGTGGCCGTCGCGGAAGAAGTCGTGGTGGCCCTGGACGCGACCCTGCTGATCGAACCCGGCACCCGGATCGAGTTCAGCTCCCCGGGCAAGGAGGAGGGGAGCGCTCCGGTAAGATTGACGGTACTCGGCAAGCTGATCGCCCAGGGGACCGCCGAGGCCCCGATCCTCTTCACCTCGGCGGCTGAAAAACCGGCAGCCGGCGACTGGTCCGGGCTGGTTTTCGAAAACAACGTCGAAACCTCGGTGAGCCGATTGCGCCACTGCCGGATCGAATACGCCGATACCGCCCTCAGCGGCACCCTGGCCGCCCTGGTGGTCGAGGATGCGCAATTACGGAACAATACGCTGGCGTTGCTCGCCCAGAAGAAGTTTTCCGGGGGGATGTTCAATTGCGAGTTCCTCGATAACGACAACGGCGCTCGGTTCGCGCAGAACTCCCGGTTCAAGGTGGAGAACTGCCGGATTCTCCGGACCCGGGGGGACGGTGTTCTGTGCGACAAGAACAGCTCGCCAGCCATCGCCAACTGCGAAGTCGGCGACAGCGGCGCGGCGGGCATCCGCTGCCTGTCCGGATCCTCGCCTACCATCGAGGGGTGTCTCATCCGCGACAACCGTGTCGGCACACATGTGGAAATGAAGAGCCATCCGGAACTGCGTCGCAACGATATTCTCGCCAACGGCACCGGGGTCCACGCCGAAAAACTGGTGGCGCCGCTATTGGTCGGCAATCGCATCGCCGACAACGGGGTGGGGATTTACTGCAACTATTCCGGCTATCCCCTGATCCGGGAAAATCGGATCGAGAACAATCGCGAATTCGCCATTGTCCTGGGGGATAACCAGTCGCGGGAAGTCGACCGGATGTTGCCGGAGGCAAAAAACCGCAAACTACAACAAAGTGGCAAGGACTTGCCCGCCGCTGCTCAGGAACTGGCGGAGGACCGGCTCGCCACGGAAGAGCATCCGGAGCTGTTGTTCGATGCCCGCGACAACTGGTGGGGCGAGGCCGCCACGGCGCAAATGAAAAAACTGGGGGGCGCGGGCGATGTGGTCATCTTCGAAGATTTTTTCGACCGCCCCGAGGTCGAATATCAGGGCCGGAAATATCTCCGCGACGCGGTGTTGTTCGCGCCCTGGGCCGAAGTCCCTCCCGCCGAGGCCGGCCGACCGGTGAAAAATTATGCCGGGATCGCCGGCAAGGTGGTCCGCGACGGGCGGCCGGTGGCGGGGGCGCGGGTCCATGTCTTTCGCGAGGCGGCTGCCAACCTGCGAAGCGAAGGCTTCAGCTTTTCCGCGCCGACCGACGATGCCGGCCGGTTTTCCCTGCATCTGGCGCCGGGTCGTTATTATCTGGCAGCCAAGAAGAGCACAGTGCCGTTTCCCGCCGCGGAACCGCTGACCGGCGATCTTTTCGGCTATTACGGCGGCAACCCGGTGACCCTTGTCGAAGGCGCGGAAGTTACCGTCAACCTTCAGGCGGCACGAGTTGCCGCCGTCACCTCAGAGCCGCACAGCGAGGTCGGAACGGCCCTGTTGACGGGTCGACTCGTGGGGCCCGACGGTCCCGTGGCCGGGGCGCGGATCTACCTCTATCCCGATGCCGCTGCCGATTTTCGCGGTCCGGATCTGTTCGGTCCTCAGGGTGCGGTGCCTGGCGGCACCGACGAGGATGGGCGCTTCGAGGTGGAGGCGCCGCCCGGAAACTACTATCTGGTAGCGACCCGGCGGTCCGACGACCAGCTCGGGCCGTTGCGGGTAGGTGACCTGTTCGGGTTCGCCGCCGGCAACCCCCTGCATCTGGAAGATGGTCAAAAAACCGTTGTCGATGTGGAAATGGTTCAAAAGCTCCGCTCGCCGCAAGAGGATACGCCGGAGGTCGGCCAACTGACGGACCTGCGGGGCATCATTCGCGACGAGGCGGGAGCGCCGCTCGCCGACGTCTACGCCTTCGCTTTTACCGAGCCCTATCCGGTTGGGACGATCCCGCCCTTCCGCTCTCGGCTTACCGCCGGCGACGGCGCTTTTGTCCTGCCGCTGGCCGGTCCCGGCGTCTATTATGTCGGTGCACGCGGCGGCCACGGCGGACCGCCGCGGCCCGGTGAGTGGCACAGCTTTCATGGCGACGCCCAACTGCGCCAGGTTGAAGTGGGCGAGGACGGCGCGGCGGCCATCGAAATCGACGTGAGGCGTATGGAATGAGGCGGATCCTGAAGTGCGGATTTTTGGTTTTACTATTCGGAGTCGCTGGTTTTCCGGCGTGGGCGCGGGCCACTTCGTTCGCGCGGATTGTCTCCCTTTCGCCCGGCCTGACGGAGATCGTGTACACGATCGGCGCGGCAGACAGGCTGGTCGGGGTTTCCCGGCAGTGCGACTATCCTCTGGCGGCCAAGCTCAAGCCCAAAGGTGGCGATTATAATCGCCCCGATCCGGCCGCCATCCGTGGGGTGGCAGCCGATCTGGTGCTGTTCGGCGAACAGGTCCGCGAAGCCGATCTGGCCCCGTTGCGGGATGCCGGGGTCGAGGTCCGGGTGCTGCCCGCGGGCAGTGTCGTCGAGGNNGTCGGCGAACTGACCGGCGCCGTCGACGCGGCCCGCGCGCTGGCCGACGGCCTGTCCGCCGAGGTGACCCGGATCGGCGCGGAGATCGCGGGGCGGACGGGGCGGCTCCGGCCCCGCGTCTATCTGGAGGTTGACGGACCGCAACGTCTATACACGGTCGGGCGCGATTCCTTTATGTCCGACCTGATCCGCCTGGCCGGCGGCGACAACGTTTTCGCCGACCGTCCCGCGCCCTATCTGGCGGTTTCGGCGGCGGAGGTGGCGAAGGCCGATCCCCAGGTGGTGCTGATCGACCATCCCTTTCAGTACAAGGTCGGCGCCGCCAAGCGGGCCGGCTGGGAGGCGATCGGCGCCGTTCGCGAGCGGCGGGTTTACGACGCCACCGATTTCGACATGATCGTCATCAACCGTCCGGGGCCGCGTCTCGCCGAGGCCCTGAACGAGCTGGCCCGAATCTTTCACCCGGAGGTGTTCGATGCCCAGAAAACTGATCGGTGATCCGGTCATTGTGCTTGAACGGGTCAGCCGGAGATTCGCCGACCGGTGTGTGGTGGACGGCGTCAGCCTGGCGGTTGGCCGGGGGAGCGGTTTCGGTCTGCTCGGCGCCAACGGCGCCGGCAAG
>DIVU01000080.1 GCA_002423365.1 Desulfuromonadaceae bacterium UBA6124
GCCTTGCATCTGGGCATTTTTGATCCGCCTTGGAAACCTTATTTTCTCGGCAACCTGTCAAAGGGGGGGCTATGTCCAAGGAACAACCGGCCGCCGCGATCGAACTGGTCGGCGTGGAAAAGCGTTTCGGTCGGCAGACAGTGCTGCGCGATGTCAACCTGTCCATCGCATCCGGCAAGACCACGGTCATTGTCGGCGCCAGCGGCGAGGGCAAGAGCGTGATCATCAAGCACATGCTCGGCCTGGTTCGCCCGGAGCGGGGGGAAGTGCGGGTCTTCGGCAGCAATCTGGCCAAGGCGCGCAAAAAGGAACTGAACCGCATCCGCATGGAGTTCGGCGTTCTCTTCCAGAACGTCGCGCTCTTTGATTCGATGAGCGTCTTTGACAACGTGGCGCTCCCCTTGCGGGAACGGACCAAGCTGTCGGAAACGGTGATCCGCGCCAAGGTGCGGGAGAAGCTCGACCTGATGGATCTGGTCGACGCCGACGACAAGTTTCCGGCGCAACTTTCCGGCGGCATGAAAAAGCGGGTCGGGTTGGCGCGGGCGCTGATGCTCGATCCCAAGGTGGTCTTCTTCGACGAGCCGACCACCGGCCTTGACGTGAGTCGCAGCAATGAAATCTACCGGCTCTTTCACAAGACCCAGCGGCGGCTCGGCTACACGGCGGTAATCGTTAGCCACGACGTGCCGAAGATCTTCAAGCTGGCCGATTACGTGGCCCTGCTTGCCGAAGGCAAGATTCAGGGGGTCATGTCCCCCGAGTCCTTTCAGCTGTCGGAGCATCCCCTGATCCGCCGCTATGTGGAAGAAACCATGGGGCCCATTTATTCCAGTGCCAAGGAGGAGGCTGCATTATATGAATCGGCTTAATATCGAGGTCGCCGTTGGCCTGTTTATGGTGGCGGGATTTCTCTGCTTTGTCTGGCTTTCCGTCAAACTCGGACATGTCGATTTTTTCCGGGGGAACGAATATCAGGTCAGCGCCCGTTTTTTCTCCGTTTCCGGTCTCAAGGAAGGGGCGCCGGTGGAAATCGCCGGGGTCAAGATCGGCAAGGTCTCGCGCATTCGCCTCAACGGTGAAAACTACGAAGCCGAGGTGGAAATGCTGATGGACAAGGACGTCAAGCTGCAAGAAGACAGCATCGCTTCGATCCGCACCGCCGGAATCATCGGCGACCGTTATGTGAGTATTTCCCCCGGCGGCAGCGACCTGCTGGTTGAGCCGGGTGGGGTCATTTTCGAGACGGAATCGGCCATCAACCTCGAAGAGTTGATCAGCAAGTACGTTTTCGAAAAAAAATAGGGGGATACATGTCTCGGATCGCGCCGTTGCTTTTGCTCTTGCTGCTCTTTTTCAGCGTTCCGGTTTTCGCCGAGGAGCAGGACTTCTCTCTGGAAGAGGACCCCTTCGCCGAACCGGAAACGGCAAAGATCGCCGATCCTCTGGAACCTGTGAACCGGGGGATGTTCTGGGTCAACGACAAGCTCTATGTTTATCTGCTCAAACCGGTGGCCAAGGGGCTCCGGGTGATTCCCGAACCGGCGCGGGTTTCAACTTCCAACTTCTTTTCCAACCTGGGCACACCGGCGCGGGCTGCGAATAACCTGTTGCAGCTCAAGTTCACCAACACCGCCGGCGAACTGGCCCGGTTTCTGGTCAACAGCACCTTTGGCCTGGCGGGACTCTTCGACCCGGCCACTAAGTGGGGATTGGAGAAAAAAGACGAAGATCTCGGCCAGACTTTTGGCCATTACGGCATTGGCCAGGGCTTCTATCTGGTGCTGCCGGTTCTCGGCCCGACCAGTCTGCGGGACGGCGTCGGGCGCATCGGCGACCATTTCGTCGATCCCCTTCCGCCAGCGCTCAAAACCGAGGAACTGGCCGGATTACGCGTCCTTGATGCCGAAAACGCAATTTCTCTCGACAAGGACACCTACGAAGGTATCCGCGAAAACGAACTCGACCCCTATCTTTTCGTCCGTGACGCCTACACCCAGATGCGGGCGGGCAAGGTCAGAAAGTGACAGGCTTTATACAATTCAAGGAGATAACCATGGGTTTACATTGGATGACCAAATATCGTTTATTCCTTCTGGTCGGCGGATTTCTACTGGTAGCGGGCGTGGCTCTGGCGACGCCGGGACCGCTGGAGCAGGCCCGGACTACCGTCGATGCGGTGATGGCGATTCTGAGAGAATCGAACCTGGAAAAAGAGGCGCGGCGGGAAAAGCTCTCCACCACTATCCGCGCCCGCTTCGACTTCTCTGAGATGTCCCAGCGGATTCTTGCGACCAACTGGAAGTCCGCCAGCGAAGCGCAGCGCGACAGCTTCATTCGGATCTTTTCCGATCTGCTCGAACGCAACTACATCGGTCGCATCGAATCCTACACCGATGAAAAGATCGATTTCCTCAAGGAGCGCGTGCAAGGAAACCGGGCCGCCGTCGATACCGTCATCGTCACCAAGAGCGCCGAAATCCCCATTTCCTACCGGATGGTGCAGCAAGGGAGCGAATGGATGGTCTATGACGTGGTGATCGAGTCGGTGAGCTTCGTCAATAACTACCGCAACAGCTACGGCGAAATTCTGAAGAAAGAAGGATTCGACGGGCTGCTGGCGCGGATGACGGAAAAACTGGCGCAACTGGAGCAGGGGGGAGATCCCAGCCAGCCATGAACCGTACATCTCCCGATGTCTGCGCGCGGATGAAAAACGATCTACGCTGCTTCAAGTTTCTTTCCGAGGCCGATACGGAAATTCTCGCCCCCTACTTTAAGTGCCGCCAGGTCAGTGCCGGCGAAGTGCTCTGGAACGAAGGGGATGAATCGAAATTCGCCGCCTTTGTCATGTCCGGGCGCATCGAAGAAAAGAAAAATACCGAATTCGAAGGGCGGCAGATGGTGATCGGCGTCTACAGCGAAGGGACGGTGATCGGCGAGTTCAGTCTGATCGACGATCTTCCCCGGGCGGTTACCGCCG
>DIVU01000075.1 GCA_002423365.1 Desulfuromonadaceae bacterium UBA6124
GTAGGCATGAGCATCAAAGCCATTGCGGAGAAGGCCGAGAGGGTCAAGAAGCTGCGGGAAAGAGCCGAGCAGTTGGAGGCGCAGATCGAGCGGGCCGAGGCGAGGCAAAAGCACCTGGACCGGAAGCGCCGGACGAGGCGCTTAATTCTCTTCGGTACGGTCATCGAGGCGATCATCGCAGATGGGAAGTTCCCGCCGGAGAAGTGGGAGGGGTGGTGTCGTAAGTACCTTTCCGAGCGGGACCTCCAGGCCGCGGGGTTTGAGGTGGTTGCTCCAGTTGACACCAAACCGGGATGATGGTTATCATGGGTGTATCATCCCGAAGGGCGCACTTAGGCAAACTGGCGTTTGCGTGCGCCGCCTACGGCGGGAAACCAANNCGTAGCACCGGCAGGAGTGCCACGGCTGCGGGCGCTTATCGCGCCGGGGGCCGGATTGTCGATGAGCGAACCGGGGAGATTCACGACTACCGGAAGAAGCGCGGCGTCGAGCATCACGAAATCATCGGAGCCGACCTGGACAGCGCCCAGCTTTGGAACTTGGCCGAAGCCTCGGAGCGCCGGAAGAACAGCACCGTCGCCAGGGAGATCGTCGTTGCGCTCCCCGCTGATCTGAACCAGGAGCAGCGCCGGGAACTGGCGCAGGAGTTCGCCGCGCACCTGGTCAGGCGCTACGGCTTCGCCGCGCAGCTTGATCTCCATGCGCCGAGCGACGGCGGTGATGATCGGAATCACCACGCCCATATCCTCGCCACCACCCGCCGCTTCGCCGGGGGCGAGTTGGGCGAGAAAACCCGGGAACTGGACGGCGGGAAGAGCGGCAGGGAGCAGATCGAGGTAATCCGCGAAGACTGGGAGCAGTGCTGCAACCGGCACCTGGTCCTCGCCGGGGTCCAGGCCCGGGTTGACCGGCGCAGCCTAGACGCCCAGGGGGTTGACCGGGAGCCGACCATCCACCTCGGCCCGACGGCGACGGCGATGGAACGCCGGGGGGCCGAGTCTGATCGAGGCGACGTCAATCGCGACATCGAGGCGCGGCGCGAGCTGGTGGATGTGAACGCCGAGCTTGTCGCGATTGAGGAAGAAAACCGGGGCAGAATGGAAAAATGGCGCTCTGGACGGGAGGGGTTCGGGGCGGCGGCTGATGCTGAAAAGGCGAGGCAGGAGCGGGACCAGGAAGACGAGGACGAGAGCCACAGGGACGGCCCTGGTCTTTGAGTATTGATTAAGCAGAGTTGCGGGCGTATCATAGCCCGAAAAGGCGAAAGCCCAGAGCTGGAACTCTGGGCCTTCAGAATATCGCGGATAGGACGAGTACCCGCGCTTCTAGTTTCAGCCATCCTACCAAATTGGCTGCTAGGGCGCAAGCACGAAGCGAGGCCCCATGCAGCAACTCAAGCTTCCCCTCTTCACCCCCGAACGCCTACCGGCGAAACCCTACTGCACCGACGATCTTGGCTTCGGCCTGCAAATCCGGCCGTTATCTATCGCGCAGAAGTGCCGCCACATCCAGTACAATCATCCGGTGCGCCGCTATTGGCTGATCTTCGACATTGACCGCATGTATGCAAGCGAGTCATGGCAAGGAATTGTTGCCGAGCCGAACTATACGATCATCAACAAAGACAACGGCCACGCGCACCTTGTCTATTGCCTTGAAGTTCCTGTCTACCTTCACGGCAACGTGAGCAGGAAAGCGTTGAAGTTCGTCGCGGCGGTTGAAGCGGCTTATTCAAAGCGATTGGACGCCGACGAAGGTTACATCGGGCTGATTGCGAAAAACCCGTTGCACCCCGATTGGAAGGTTCTTCGGGGGCCGGATTGGGCTTATGAACTCGGAGAACTCGCGGCATGGATTCCGAAGCCGGAACTGGCCAAAGCGAAGAGATCCAGGCGATCCGCTATCCAGGGATTGGGGCGCAACTGCACCCTCTTTGAAAGCCTTCGGTTTTGGGCTTATCGGAACATCAACCGCACCGCATGGGTTTCACCGAGAGCGTGGGAAAGGGCCGTCGAAGACGAGGCGCTAAAGATCAACGCCAGCTTCGAGCCGGAACTTGCATGGCCGGAGGTTTACGCCACCGTCAACAGTGTCGCAACCTGGGTCTGGGACGTGCTGCGCGGTTCGCAGAAGGACTATATTGCGCGAACGCACACCAGCGAGGTCCAAGCGGTCCGGGGAAAACGCGGGGGCGAGGCAAGCGGCAAGGCACGGCGGCGAGGAACGCCCCTTGAACATGATCGGGAGCCTTGGATTGCCGAGGGCATCAGCAGGCGAACATGGTTCCGGCGTAGAGCAGCGGAAGCGCAGAACGCCGAGGGAACACTGTTTGACCCCGGCGAAGCCGGAGTCAAATAAAACAGCGTGGCACTGAAGCCTAAATCAGATATTAGCCCCCAATGGGGGGACCGTTGCGGGGGCAGGGGGGCGATAGCCCCCGAACTCTTTCCGGTTCCACGAAGACGCGCCGCTTGGATTTTCCCCGGCAGCAGCACCCGTTAAACGGGTGCGGGCCTTGGAACTCGGGGCAGGGGGCGCAGCCCCGAACGGAAAAAAGACTTTGACCACCAAGGCTTGAAAACTAACGTCGGGCGAGGGATTGAGGGGCGCAGCCCCGAAAGGACGAGGCCGAAACCCGCGAAGCGGCCTGAGACTTTGAGTTCTCAAAGTTGAGCCGATCTGTTGCACCAGGACAAGCCCCCTCCTCCCCGCAAGCGGGGTCCCCTGGGTCGGGGGCGGCCCTGCACGGGCCGTCCTGGTGAACGAGCTGCGGTAGTGATCGAGGCGGCGGGAAAACCGCGCTTTTAGAGCAGTCAGGCGAGGCGGCGGCGGGAAAACGGGACTTTTCGCGTTTTTTCGGGTGGTTGTGCTTGACTTTGTTGCGGGGATTTGCGATTATAAGCGTAACAGTGACGTCACAGTGACGCAGAAAGGGGGAAAAATGGAAGATCAAGACCTTCAGCCCGGAGTACCCGACGAGCTTCTCGCAGCAGCGGGACTCAAGAAGACGACCGCCTACGTTAAGGACACGGGCAAGAAGCCGAAAAGCGGCAGCGCGGAGCGCATGGCCCGGATGCGGGAGCGGGAGGCAGCAGCCGGGGTGCAGACCGTCAAGCTGGACCTGGATGACCAGGAAGCCCTTGACCTTGGCCGGGCTGTCCAGGCTCTCAAGGGGTGGCGCCGCGCCCTGGTTCTCCGGTGGCTCGGCGTGGGGAGGTAGGCATG
>DIVU01000332.1:0-224 GCA_002423365.1 Desulfuromonadaceae bacterium UBA6124
GTGTAGGCGTCGACCACGAAGGAGGGCAACCCCCCGGCGTAAAGGAGGATCGAATCGGCGGTTTCCGGCCCGACGCCCTTGAGCGCCAGCAGTTCCCGGCGCGCTTCCGGCAGGGGGGCGGCGAGCAGGCGGCCGAGGTCGCCGTCATGATGGTCGAACAGGTATTCGACAAAGAGTTGCAAGCGCTCAGCCTTCTGCCGGAAGAAACCGGCCGGGCGAATCCA
>DIVU01000332.1:274-3216 GCA_002423365.1 Desulfuromonadaceae bacterium UBA6124
AGATTGGCGATGGCCTTCTCGACGTTGGTCCAGGCGGTGTTCTGAGTGAGGATCGCGCCGATCACCACCTCGAAGGGGGACTCGGCCGGCCACCAGTGCAGGGGGCCGAAGTGGGCGAGCAGGCGGTCGAGGACCGGTTGCAGGAGGGCGTTACTCATCCTTTGCCGCCGCCTTGGGTGCGAACCAGCTCCGCCAACCGGTCGGCGATGATGACGTCGCCGCCGCTCGCCAGTCTTTCCGCCGGTTCTGGCTGCGCCAGTAAATACTCCAGCGCCGCGCCCCAGTTCCCCCGGCGCAAATCGTCGTTGCCGATCTCCCGCGCCCGACCGTAGCGGCGCAAGCCCTCGATCAAGAGCGCCTGTTCGCGGAAATCCCCCCGCCCGGTGTAGAGACAGGCGGTGCCGTTGACCAGGCATTCGGAGACGATGCCGTAGCCCGGTTTGGTTACGACCACATCGACGGCGCGGACCAGATCGGGATAGGTGTAATCCCCTTCCGACAATGGCCGCAGGTTGGCCGGAGCGCCGTCGGGCAGGGTCTCGCTCAGGAAAATCCAGCCTTCCAGCTTGCGCAAGGGGGAGGGATCGAAGGTCTGCAGCCCGAACCCGCCGAAGGAGATCAGCCCCAGCCGTTGCCCGGCAGGAATCCCCAGCTTCGCGCGGATCTCCTCTTTGTCGTAGGTGCTGAGTCGGGCCACCAGCGGTTGATCCTCGACGGCGCGAATCACCGATTCCTCGCCGTGGAAAGGGAGGCGCAGCAACAAGTCGGCCTTGCGGTAATCCTCCGTCAGCGAGTTCAGCACCTCATCGTAACCGCCACGCCCCTCGGCCAGTCCGGCGTAGATCCAGTCCCAGGTGAAATTGGAAATCCCCACCGAATAGACCCCGGCGGCAGCGGCGGCGGCGAAGGCGGCCGCCGGGATGTCCGCCGCTACCAGTTTCACTCCTTCGGCCCGCAGCGAGGCCGCCTCCTGCGTCACCAGATGTTGCCGCTCCGGCAGGAAGTTCCGGTAGGCGTGCAGGGTTTCTGCCTCGCGCATGACCAGGCTGTCCTGTTGCAGCACGCCGAAATCGAGGGCGAGCGGCCGCACCGGCACCTTTGCATCGAGAAATCCCCGAAAAAACCAGGGGGCGGCGGTCGAGACGACCTCGACAGAAAGCTCCGGATGGCGGCGGCGCAGGGTGTTGATGATCTGGCAGGAGCGACTGGCGTGCCCCAGTCCGTGGCCGGTGATGTAATAACGGATGTCGCTCATGTGGGGTTTTTTGGGCTGGGCGGTGATGGCTTTTTTGAGGAGGGTCCGTTTCGGCCGTCCGCGCTCGCAACGCGTCCGGCCGGAACGGGCGGATGTCAGGAGGTTTTTTTCTTGTCCCAGGGAGCGGGATGGGCCTGGCGGCTGATGATGAAGTCGCCGAAAATTTTGCACCAGATGGTCGAGCCGGCGATGGCGTTCCAGCCGGCAAAGTCCTGAAAGGGACCGATGAGGATGCCGGTGGCGATCCACAAAGGGATGCCGACGATGATCCAGAGAGCGATGCCGCCGACGATCAGGTTGAGTAAGCCGGTAACCGGCGCCCACTTTTTCGGGTGGGGGGGGGTCAGTCCACGCTTGAGCGCCACTTCCGAATAATCGCGCTTGATGAAGATCCGCCAGGCCCGCCGCAGCCAGATGAAGGCCATGGGAAAAAGGGCTAGAAACAAGATCCAGGTCATTGCGGTGCTGATATCCATTGCCGGACTCCCATTGCCCCGTATTTATCAGGGTTCTTAAGGTGAAGCTACGTTTTACCCGAGGATCTGGGGGGTAAGCAACCAAAAAAGGTGAGAAAAAATCCCCGCCGGCGAACCGGCGGGGAAGGGAGAGAGGGGCAAGCTCTGTCTGTTGTTTAGTGAGCGCCGCCGATCAGCTTGGAGCCGCGCGGGGTGCGGACGTCTTCCACCATATGCTGGATATGGTCGGGACATTCCGGGGTGAACTTGCTGACGGCATAGGCTACGCCGAAGTTGACCAGGGCGCCGATCGCGCCGAAGGCTTCCGGGGTGATGCCGAAGAACGAGTTGGCGCCACCGATCAGGCCGAGGAACTCGGTGCCCTTGATGAAGAAAATGCCTTTGTGGGCGAAGACATAAAACAGGGTGACGAAGAGACCGGAGAGCATGCCGGCGATGGCCCCTTCCTTGTTCATCTTCTTGTTGAAGATTCCCAGCATCAGACAGGGGAAGAGGGAGCTGGCGGCGATACCGAAAGCCAGGGCCACGGTCCCGGCGGCGAACCCCGGCGGGTTGAGGCCCAGCCAACCGGAGATGACGATGGCGACCGCCATGGCGATCTTGCCGGCCAGCAGCTCATTCTTTTCGGTCATGCTCGGGAACCAGATCTTCTTCATCAGGTCATGGGAGACCGCTGACGAGATCGCCATCAGCAGACCGGCGGCGGTGGAGAGGGCGGCGGCGAGACCGCCGGCGGCCACCAGGGCGATGACCCAGTTGGGCAGCAGGGCGATTTCCGGGTTGGCGAGAACGATGATGTCGGCGTTGACCGTCAGCTCGTTGCCCGTCCAGCCGGCGGCAGCAATTTTGTCGGCAACGGCGGTGTTGGTGGTTTTGTCGTTGTAGTACTGGATACGTCCGTCGCTATTCTTGTCTTCCCACTTGAGCAGGCCGGTGACTTCCCAGCGCTTCATCCAATCCGGACGCTCGTCGTAGACCAGGCTGTTCTCGGCGGCGTACATGTCGCCGTTGGCCATAACCGCTTTGTTGACGGTGGCGTGCAGGTTCAGTTTCGCCATGGCGGCCACGGCCGGAGCGGTGGTGTAGAGGATGGCGATGAAGACCAGGGCCCAGCCGGCCGAGGAGCGGGCGGCGGCGACCGAGGGGACGGTGAAGAAGCGGACGATGACGTGGGGCAGGCCGGCGGTACCGATCATCAGCGATACGGTGTA
>DIVU01000330.1 GCA_002423365.1 Desulfuromonadaceae bacterium UBA6124
TTGTTGAAGCGGTGGATCTCGTCGACGAAGAGGAGCGTCTTGCGGCCATGATAGGCTTTGTCTTCCCGCGCCTTGGCGACAATCTCACGGACCTCCTTGACCCCCTGGAGGACCGCCGAGAAGAAGACGAAGTGGCTTTTGGTCGAGTTGGCGATGACTTGGGCGAAGGTGGTCTTGCCGGTGCCGGGCGGCCCCCAGAAGATCACCGAGGCAACCTGGTCGGCCTCGATCAGTCGGCGCAGCACCTTGCCTTCGCCAAGCAGGTGTTGCTGGCCGACCATTTCGTCCAGGCGGCCAGGGCGCAACCGCTCGGCCAGGGGGGCGCCGGCCGCGCCGTGGGGGCTGTGTTCGAAAAGGTCCATGATTCCTGATCCGTATTAAATAGATGATTAAGTAACAACCTTAGCACAGGCCGTGGCGAAGACAAAATTCCAATGCCGCCCTCTTCATTCTCGGGCGGTCCGCGAGCATGGACTTTGCACCGGCCCTGTGCTATCTTCCGGTTCTCTTGACAAGGGGGTGCCTATGAAGCGGATCGGACTCTACGCCAAACGCAGCAATCCTGCCGCCATCGTGGTGGCCCGGGAACTGACCGCCTGGTTGCAGGGGCGGGGCGTCGAGGTTTTTCTCGACGAGCGTCTGGCCGCCGACATGGGGGATTACCAGGGCTATCCCGCCGGCTCGATTCCGGCCATGGTCCATCTCATCGTCGTGCTGGGCGGGGACGGCACACTGATTTCCGTCGCCCGCAAGGTCGGCGATCTGCGCACCCCGATCCTCGGTGTCAACCTCGGCAGTCTCGGCTTTCTCACCGAGATCACTCTTGGTGAACTCTATCCGGTGCTGGAAAAGGTCATCGAGGGGGAATTCGAGGTGACCAACCGGCTCATGCTCGAAGCCGTGGTGCGCCGGGAAGGGCGGGAGGTCGGGCGTTTCCGGGTGCTCAACGACGTGGTCATCAACAAAGGGGCCATTGCCCGGATCATCGACATGGAGGTCACGGTCGACAATGACTACCTGACCACCTTCAAGGCCGACGGCCTGATCATCTCCACCCCGACCGGCTCCACCGCCTACAACCTGGCCGCCGGCGGCCCCATCATCTATCCCGGGTTGCACTGCCTGGTTATCTCCCCCATCTGCCCGCACATGCTCACCAACCGGCCGATCATCGTCTCCGACGAATCGATCATCCGCGTCGAAGTCAAGTTTCAGGACGAGGACGTGGTCTTCACCGCCGACGGCCAGGTGGGGATGCCCCTGCACGGCGGCGATGTGGTGGAAATCCGCAAATCCCGCAGCAGCACCCTGCTGATCAAGAGCCCGTCCAAGAATTTCTTCGAGGTGCTGCGCACCAAGCTGCACTGGGGGGCGCGCTGAGCATCCGGCCATGCTGACCGACCTGATCATCCGCAATTTCGCCATCATCGATCGCCTGCAGGTGGCCTTCGGCGCCGGCTTCAACGTGCTCACCGGCGAGACCGGGGCGGGCAAGTCGATCGTCATCGACGCCGTCGGTCTGCTCTTGGGCGAGCGCGCCCGTCCCGACCTGATCCGCACCGGCGAGGAAGAGGCGACCGTGGAGGCGATTTTCGATCTGGCCGCCGCACCGGAAATCCGGGGGCAGCTGGCCGAGGCCGGTTTCGACAACGGCGACGAACTGCTGGTGCGTCGCATCGTTTCCCGCTCCGGCAAGAACAAGGTTTTCATCAACGGGGCATTGGCGACTCTCGGGCAGTTGCAGGAATTTACCGCCGGGCTGATGGTCATTCACGGTCAGCACTCCCAACAGGGCTTGCAGCGTCCCGATCTGCATCTGGAAATGCTCGATGCGCTGGCTGATGCCGGGGCCTTGCTGGAAGAATACCGGGGAATTTACGGCGAGGCCCGCGGTTTGGAGGAGCATCTGCGCCGCCTCGACGAGGCGCAGCGGGAGCGCCGGCAGCGCCTGGATCTGCTCGGCTACCAGATCCGCGAACTGGCCGAGGCCAACCTGCGCCTCGGCGAGGACGAGGAACTGGAGGCGGAACGGTTGCTGCTGCTGCACGGTGAAAAGCTGCTGGCGGCCACCTCCGGCGGTTACGAAACCCTCTATGGCGAAGACGGCGCGGTCTGCGAACGGCTGCAAGCCTTGGCCTCCGGCCTCGAACAGCTGGTCAGCGTCGATCCCGCCTTGGGGCCGCTGGCCGAGACCCTGCGATCTTCCGTTTTCGCCCTGGAGGATGTGGCCTTGCAGCTGCGTGCCCAGGGACAGAAGATTCAGTTCGAGCCGACCCGGCAAAACGAGGTCGAGGAACGTCTGGCGCTGCTCGCCCGGCTCAAGCGCAAGTATGCGCCGACCATCGGGGAGATGCTCGCCCTGCGCGAACGCATCGAGGCCGAACTGGCCGAGTTGGAGGATATCGATGGCACCCGCGACGGACTAGAACGCCGCTTGGGCAAGACGCGTGAGCAACTGGCTCGTTCTGGCGCGGCGCTCTCCGAACGGCGGCGGCAGGGGGCCGAGCTCTTGCGGCGCAAGGTCGAGGCGGAGCTGGCCGGGCTGGCCATGGCCCGGGCGCGCTTCGAGATGCGTCTGACACCCCTGGCGGAGCCGGGAGCGCGCGGACTGGAAAAAGGCGAATTCTTCCTCGCCCCCAACCCCGGCGAGGAGGCCAAACCCCTGGCCCGCATCGCCTCGGGGGGGGAGCTGTCGCGGATCATGCTGGCGCTGAAGAACGCCGCGCCCGAGGCGGACGCCATCCCCACCCAGGTCTTCGACGAGGTCGACGCCGGTATCGGCGGCGAGGCCGCCACCGCCGTCGGCGAGAAACTACGCGCCGTGGCCCGGGGGCGCCAGGTGCTGTGCATCACCCATCTGCCCCAGGTCGCCGCCTTCGCCGAGGCTCATTACCGGGTCGAAAAGCAGGAGCGGGATGGCCGCACCCACACCGTTCTGGTGCGTCTCGACGACGAGGAACGGACCCGCGAAATGGCCCGCATGCTCAGCGGCGCCAAGATTACCGAACGCACCCTCGACCACGCCCGCGAACTGATTGGGGCGTCGCGAGGCGCCTGACCCAGCCGTTTCCATGGGAGATTCGCCATGATCCGTAAAGCCCGTATGGCCGATGCCAAAGCGATTCACAAGCTGCTGCTCACCTACGCCCAGCAGGGGCTGATGCTCTCCCGTTCCCTGGCCGATATCTACGAGGGCATTCGCGATTTCTATGTCTTCGAGGTGGACGAGCAGGTGGTCGGCACCGTCTGCCTGCATATCTGCTGGTCCGATCTCGCCGAGGTCCGTTCCCTGGCGGTCGATGCCGCGCAGGAAGGGCGGGGGATCGGCCGGAAGCTGGTCGACGCCTGCCTCGACGAAGCCCGTGGACTGGGTATCCAACGGGTCTTCGCCCTTACCTACAAACCGGTTTTTTTCGGCAAGCTCGGTTTTCACGAAATCGAAAAATCCGAGCTTCCCCATAAAATCTGGTCTGACTGTATCAAGTGCCCCAAGTTCCCGGAATGTGATGAAATCGCCATGAGTATCGAGTTCCGGGATCCCGCCGCGGACTGATCTTTTTGCGCTATGAATTTGACATCCATAGGGTTTTCGCGGTATTAATCCCAATGGCCCACAACCACGTCGCCTACGCCGGCTGTTCCGGCGTCACGGGGGAGGTCTAGGTTTTGCCCGCGAAAAAATATACCGTACTCGTCATTCCCGAAGGTTCCCACCAGGTCCGCCGCTTCGCGCTCCGGCGCCGTTGGCTGGGGGTCGTCTCCGCCCTGGGGGTGACCCTTTTGCTCGGCGTGGCCCTGCTCCTTTATGATTATGCCCGTGTTCGGGTCGATCATGGCGAGCTGGCGCGCCTGCGTGCGGAAAACCATGAACGCCTGGGGGATATGCAGCGACTGACCGAGCAACTGGAGGTTTTGCGCCAGGAGCTTGTGGTGCTGGCGCAGAATGACGCCAAGGTGCGGGTCATGGCCAAACTGGCCAAGCCCAAGGCTGAAGCCCTGACCGGCATCGGTGGTCCGCTGGAGGACGATCCGGTCGAGGACTTTTCCGATGTGCAACGCCGGATCGACGAGATCATGCGCGCTATCGATCTGCATCGGGCCAGCCAGGAAGAGGTCCACGGCCTGCTCAGCGACGAACGCTCCCTGCTCGGCTCCAAGCCGCGTGGCTGGCCGACACGAGGGCTGATGACCTCGGGTTTCGGCATGCGCCGCTCGCCCTTTACGGGGCGTCCCACCATGCACGAAGGGCTTGATATCGCGGCGCGCACCGGGACACCGGTCCATGCCACGGCGGACGGCATCGTCAGTCGGTCGGAGACGGTGGCCGGATACGGCAAGCTGGTGGTCATCGACCACGGCTACGGCTTCCAGACCTACTACGGGCATAATTCCAAAATCCATGTCAAGGTCGGGCAGCGGGTCAAGCGCGGCGAGAAGATCGCCGCCGTCGGCAACACCGGCGCTTCCACCGGCTCTCATGTCCACTACGAAGTCCGCCGCAACAACCTTCCCCTCAATCCGAAAAAATACATATAAGTCGTCCCTTTCATCCGCGTGTTGCGAACGCCCCGGTTTCCCGGGGCGTTCGTCGTTGCGGCGGCTTTGTACTTGGTAGGGGGATTTTTTTTGTGTTATCATCCCCAGTCTTTTCCGACAACAACGCATCTATTTATTCCGGTCCCGGCTTTTCACATTGCGGGGATCGCATTTGGAGACCTTTCGATGATTGGTGGTTTGATCAAAAAACTCTTCGGCAGCAAGAACGACCGCGAACTCAAGCGCATGGGCGTTGTTGTCGCGCGCATCAATGCTCTGGAGGAGGGGATCGCCGCGCTCTCCGACGAGCAGTTACGCGACAAGACCCTGGAGTTCCGTGAGCGGCTGGCCGCTGGCGAGCCCCTCGACCAGCTGCTGCCCGAAGCCTTCGCCGTGGTGCGTGAGGCGGGCAAGCGGGTGTTGGGTATGCGCCATTTCGACGTGCAGCTGATCGGCGGCATGGTTCTGCATTCCGGCAAGATCGCCGAGATGAAGACCGGCG
>DIVU01000240.1:0-163 GCA_002423365.1 Desulfuromonadaceae bacterium UBA6124
TCCCACAGCCGCAGGGTCCCGTCCCAACCGCCGGAGACGATGGTGCCGCCGTCGCGGCTGAAGGCCACGCTCCACACCCCCCCCTTATGCCCCGCGAGCGGCTGGCCGAGGGGCGTGCCGCTCTTGGCGTCCCACAGGCGCAGGGTTCCGTCCATACCGCTGG
>DIVU01000240.1:214-8015 GCA_002423365.1 Desulfuromonadaceae bacterium UBA6124
CCGCTGGAGACGATGGTGCCGCCGTTGGGGCTGAAGGCGACGTTCGTCACCTCTCCCTCATGCCCCGCGAGCGGCTGGCCGAGGGGCTTGCCGCTCCTGGCGTCCCACAGGCGCAGGGTCCCGTCCCAACCGCCGGAGACGATGGTGCCGCCGTTGGGGCTGAAGGCCACGCTCGCCACCCCTTCCTCATGCCCCTCGAGCGGTGGACCGATGGGCTTGCCGCTCTTGGCGTCCCACCGGCGCAGGGTCCCGTCTAGACCGCCGGAGACGATGGTGCCGCCGTCGGGGCTGATCGCAAAGGCACGAATTCGGCCACTAGCCGTCACCACCCGGACAAGACTTTTGCGTTCGAGCAACGCATTCAGCAAACTTCCAGCTACTTCGGGACCTGAAGCGATACGATGTGCGGCCAGCGCCTGCAACATGGCTCGTTCATCGCCCCCCCTGAGAGAGCCCGACAGCATGGCCTGAGACTCGGCCACCAATCGCAGCCCGGTTGACTGCATGAATTGCCCCCGGCTATCGCGATAGAAGTAGACGGCGGCGACAAAGGCAATAAACATGACGAACACTGTAACGGCAAGGGTCCAGGAGACCCTGAGTATCCGCTTGGTACTGGCCTCCGCCTCAGCTCGTGCCTTCTCTTCCGCGTCGGCTCGCGCGGATTGCTCTGCGGCCAGTTGTTGCGCGGCTTCCAGCTCCGCCTGGCGACGCCGTTCGTCTTCCGCACGCTTCGCATCCTCCTCGCGCCGGGATGCCAGCAGGAACTCGCGACAAGCATCGAGCCTTTTCCGGAAGCCGGGTTTCGCGGCGAGCTCCTCGATCTTGGACAGGCGCTCGCCCATCCAGAGCCATGCCTTCTTGGAGCCGCTTCTCCGCCAGTCCTGTGCAGCCTGCTCCAGTGCATGGGCCAGCTTCAGATCCTCGCGCTCGACTTGCAGCCAGTTGGCCAGCTCTTGCCATTGACGCAAAAGGGCCTCGTGGGCGACTTCGACGACTTTCTCGCCGTTGCGCTGGTCGATGACCAGCAGGCGCTTTTCAGCAAAGGCGGTGATGAGAGTGTGACTTTCCGTTGGCAGATCGTCATAGCGAGCGAGGCGGCGCAGCGGCTCGTCGGTTTCCGGATTGATCGTGGCGAGCCAGGGGATGAAGGCAGAGTGGAGGCGATCGAGTTGGGCGGCGCGTTCGGCCGCATCCCGAGCGAGCACGGAATCGACTTCGCTGTTCACCACGCTGTCCATGCCGCCCATGGTTTTGTATTCATCCAGGCGCAGATCGCCATCGCTGCCGTAATCCCGATACAGCCGCGACAGCGTCAGCGACAGCAGCGGCAGCGTGTCCGCACCGTGAGCACAATCGCTGAGCAGGCGTTCCACAAGTTGAGGTTTGATCTCAAGCCGGTTCCCCGCCACGGTGGAGCGGTGAGCCGGGCCGGTGATGACCTCCTTGAACTGCTGCGACGGCATCGGTTTCAGGCCGTCGAATACCGAACTCTTCAGTCCGGCCAGTTCGCCGGCGGTCTGCAACGGCTCATAACGGTCCGACCGGATCGTGAACGAGACAATCAGCGACGGCCGCTCCGCGCCGGTATCTCGCAGGGTAGCCCCGAGCAGCGCCAGGAAACGACGTGCTTCATCCGTGGCGTCCGGGTTGAACAGTTCCTCGGCCTGATCTACACAGAGGAGCAACGTGGGCGGCGGGAGGTCTTCGCCGGTCACGCGCAATCGGGCGCGAGCGGCGTTCTGGATCTCGATGAGCAACTGCGATAACTGACCGTTATCCTGCGTTAGGTCCGTCTTGATGGCGCCCAGGGTGTGGCCTGTCAAGCCGAAAGCCATGCAGCCCTTGTCAATGGCGTTCGCCAAACCACGTTCACCGGTAATGGGCTGACGCTCCGGCCGGATGACGTCCAGGGGGAGAAAATGCCGATCGTCGCGCTTCAGGCGGGGAATCAATCCGGCAAGGAGGAAAGAGGATTTGCCGCAACCGGAGGGGCCGAGAATGATGAACAGCGTCTCCACTCCCGTGGCCCGCATGCCGCGCAGGGCATCGAGGCCGCGGATAATCTGGGCGTCACGGCCGAAATAGATGGCCGCATCCTTTTCTTCCAGCGGGACCAAGCCGCGATAAGGAGATCGCTTCGGATCATCCGGCGGCGGCCAGGGGAAATAGCGCGCATCCAGGCCGGCCTTTTCCAACCCTATGCGCAGGCGGGTGAGCCCCTCGGTGAGGAATTCGATCTGTTGGGGTTTTTCTTTGTGGGTAAAGGCGACTGTTGACCTGGGACCATCGCCGACGAGATGGGAGAGCTGCCATTCCGCTGTCAACTCAGTCGGCAGCTCGTTCAGTTCAACGGGCTTGAGAATGGCGCCGAAGATGTGTTTATTGAGACTCTTGGCGAGCAGAAACTCGGCGAGACACCATTTGGACTTCGCCCAGGCAGGCGTAACGATGAACACGACCGCCTCGCACCGGTCAGCCGCACGGCGCAACGCCTCCTGCCACCGCTCTCCGGCCAGCAGACCGCGCTGGGGATCAAGATCCAGAAAGACATCATCCCACCCGTTTTGGGCGAGCCAGTCCCGCAGGGCGACTGCCTCACGTTCGTCGATGCTGGAGTGGCTCAGGAAGATTCGGGACACGGCAAACCTTTTGGCTCAGGCAACTTTCTTATCCGTCTGCTCAGAGGTAGAGTTCATTCGCGGGACATCTGTCACCGGCAATGCACTAATTGCCCAAAACGGCAACGAAAAGTGTACCCCCCCAGGATGATTGCGCAACATCGACAGATACCCTGTTAAGCGAGTACACTCCACGACAGAGGAGACCGATGACCAAGCAGCCGAAAGCAGAGAAAGCGACCCGCAAACGCCACTCGCGGCAGTGCAAGAACGAGCCTCTGTGAGCGGCATGGCGACATCTTCCCGACAATAACCGCAGGCATCATGGCAAACAAGATCAAATCCCCGTACGGAAATACGCCAGGGTACAAACCCCTCTGCTGGCATCTCCCGGAGTTCGCTGCCCAAGGGAACATTACTCAGTATGACGTGGATCATCTGATCAGCATTCTCGGTGAACCCCATTCACTCCAATCCCTCCTGTTGGTTCTGGAGAACTTCGCGGAAATCGCCAGTCGGGCATCCGGCATCTGCAATAGCGGCGGGTTTTCTTTTTTGGACGAACTGATCGGAGAGGCCAAGGCAACCAGCCAAATCCTGATTCGCGGTAAGGATATCTTCGAAACTAAAATCGGATTACTCGCAGGACGAGAGGGGAATCGAGAGAACTCTTTCCGCGGATTGGTTGCCACGAGCCCGCTTTACGCGCGAATGGGGCTCCTTCCCGAAAACAGGCTTTTTTGTCCCCAGTTCTACCTTCTGATGGCGGAGATCCTCGTCGCCCATCTCTTGACCCGCAGCCAAGGACGCAGCGACCGTCTCAAATCCCAGCTGGTCCAGGCGCTGGATGCGGTCCAAACCCTCACACGGACAGAAGATCTCGTCTACTTCCCCCTCGACGAAACATCCCCGCAAATTTATTGCGCACAGTTGGAATCCCACCCTGAAAAGACTCTCGTCAGACCCATTATCCGGTACCTGGAGCGGGCCACGTCTCTAAGTGTTTCCAACGAGATCAAGACGAAAAACCCTTCGGTCGACAGGGGCCGCGAGAAAGGATATCTTCTTGATCTCCTGAAAAAAAGGCTGTCCACACCCGAGGGGCCCCCGCCGACAGAACTCATCGAAGGGCTCGACGACACAGAACCGGAACGATCGCATGCCCCCCCAGGCAGCTTGATCTTTATTGCCAAACCCGCCCTCGCCTTTCTGCCATCGGCTGAATTCGCAAGAGCGGCCAAAGGGCTGAAGAAAGCCAGGGCGCGGGAAAACCAGCAGTTCCACTTTTCGTGGCGCGGCCTCAATCAATACGAACTACAAATTCTTTTTGACCTTCTGTTCCCCGAATCCCCCGCTGAGGACACCGGCGATGTTTTCGCCCGAACGCAACTTGCGTTGATTTTTCTGGCCGGCCTGACTCCCGAACGCTTGGCAAAAATGATATTGCTCCGATCAGGGCAACAGCCCCCGGAGGGAGACGCATACTGTGAAGCGACGACGATCCTGAGAGTCTTTTCTCCCGGTCCTCCTCTCAAATCCGCCTCCCCCCCGGAGAGTCTGGCCCAGGCCTGCCCAACGCAGAGCCACATTGATCTTCCCCTGCCGGATGACCTTGTCAATCTGCTCAACGAATACCTCGCCCAATCCCAACACGGGGAAGAGATGACACTCTTCCCTGTTTCGGCAAGTGAACTTCAGGCATCCTGCCGCCAAGCCCTTGGCAAACTCGGCCATAAAAGGCTTTCCTTTAAACGTGTTCAAAACTACATGGTCAGGAAGCTCGCCCTCTTGCCTGGCAGCGACCATGCCGTAGCGAGCCTCGCCCAAGGGCGGAGCAACATTTTTCTGGCGCAGACGCCGGTTCATTACGCCAGTTTCGAAGCGGACACCCTCCAGCGACTTTGCCGGCTCGCCTGGGTCAATACGGCCCGCGAAGCAGGACGTGAAAGCCGACTGAACGAAACCTTTCCTGCCGAGTCTTCGCGATACGTGGGAACACCCCTTCGCCCGAATCTTGCGACCGTACAGAACCTGGTTGCCGCCGTAAAAACCTTTCTTACAGCCAATGCCCGGATTAATTCGCTGGCGGAATTGGTGGAATACCACAATGCCTACGTCCTCTATACCTTCCTGGTAACGGCGTATTGCACCGGATACCGTGCGGTTACCTCCCCGTTTGTCAGCAAAGACATGTACGATCCGGCCACCGGCTTCTGTGTGATTCGGGACAAATCTTCCGCCGATTTTTACCACAGCCGACTGGTTTGGCTTCCCGAGCTCTGCATAAAACAGCTGGAGAGTTATTACCTTCACCTGGAAACGATAAAAAAATGCAGCGCCCTGCCGATCATCGAAACCAGCCGGAAGGACGGCATCTACTTTTTTCTGACCCCTGACGGCAGACGAGAGACGGTTCGACCCGTCAACCTGAAAACCCACTTGGCCAAATTCGGCTTTCATCTCCCGGTGAATGTCTCCCGGCATTTTTTAAAATCGGAATTACAAGAAAATGGCTGCCCAAGCGAAATCGTGGAGATCCTGCTCGGGCACTGGCGACTGGGGCAGGAAGGGTGGGCGCCAACGTCAGCATTGCATCCCTGGGATTTCAAATCAGAACTGGCGAGGCATCTCCCTCCCCTGATGAACCGGCTAGGGTTGACCCCCCTGGAGGGGCTAAAAAGGGTTTCGGCAAAGATCCGCCTTTCCCTTCACGAACGAACCTCACTGGAAAACCGAGATCTGCGGCAAAAACACTCGGCGCGCACCGCAAAAGGAGTCAGAACCTTTTTTGCCCAGCACGAGCCGGGCGAGGCATGGGTGAAGATTCTCCCCGGATATTTCCGGAACAAAAGCGGATCGGACAGATTCAAAAAACAGGAGCAGGTGGTCTTGCTGCGAATGCACAAGCTGCTCCCCGAGCTCTACGAGGGCAAGCGCGGCATCACCGACTCGGCCCAAAGCCTCCAGATGCTGATGAAAAGAATGCAGCCCCGGCCGTTGCATCTTAGGCATCATATGAGAAGACTCAATTTTCTGATCGATGGCCTGACTTGGGGGAAGGAGAATCGAAACTGGGCTGTCGAGATCCCCGCCCGCCCCGTCTTCACTCTCAATACCCACAACTTTGCCCGCCCCTCCCTGATTCGAAAAATCAAGGTGTTCCGAGCTGTCGAACAGATGTTCATGGCCGACTTGAGTGGTCCGATCTCTGATGTGCGGGAGGTACAACTCGGACAGATCCTTTTAAGCGCCATTATGTACGGAGGGATCCACCACCCTGCCTGGGCAGAGGGCCTGATCGCTGGCTTGACCGAAGACCTTTTCCAGTGGGGAGACATGCTTTGGGTCGACCTGTGGGCGGCGGCAAAAGACTATCAGTCTCCCGAAGAAAAATGGTTTCTTCAGCGCAACCCGGCCTATTATCGCCGCTGGATCGCCGACCCGACGACCCAGCTGTTGCTTTATCGCTGGCTGAGAGATCCTGCATCAGGCGGCGGGGGCGACCGATGTCAGCTCGCAACGGCATATGGGGCCTATGTGGATCACATCGACAGAACCCAAGGTCGAACGCTCCCGCCCTTAACCGAGCTTTTTGCCGCAGGAAATGCGTGGGCAGTGGTAACCAAGCCCTCCTACCTGGCGGCCTATGCTGCCAATCATTTCCAGACGGCGAGCCTCCCGGATCCGGCCTGGATGCGACTGCTGACCGGAGAATTCATCCCAACCCATCCCCGAATGCCTCGACAAAAAGGGCGGGCTGCCGACGGGACTCTCTTGGAACCGTCCGAGCAGGCCACCCTCCTGCGCGACCTCCGTTCACTCATTCGCAGCTACGAGCCCGCACAAGGCCAACAAGACAACCTGACCGGAGTGCTCCGTACCTACCTGGCGGAGCGAGAGGATGCCCTCTGGCCGATAACGGCACTGCTGGGGAATTGGGCGGTCCAACTTCTCTCAGACGAGGTGAGCAAACTCGAACTCCGCGACAAGAAAACGCCTCTCGCCCCCAATTCGGTCAATGATTATCTCGAACAGATATCGCCAGGCCTGCTGGAAGTGGTGGGCGAAATGGATGTCACGGATCTAGAGTACGACGATCTGAGTGCGGCCATGATCGCCGTGGCCGACGTTATAAAACGGCGAAGGGTTCCGGACCTCAGTTCCCCCCAAGCACATCTGGGCCAGGTGAAAAACGACCTCGGGCGTCTCAATCAGTTTCTCGGCTATTTGCATGTCTTTCATTCCACCCCCAAGCTGTCGATTCAGATCGAGAAGGACACTCTGACGATACAAGGGGAAGACGCCGTCCGCGCCAACGTGGTCACTCCCCAGGAGTATCGGTTCCTACTGAAAATACTCGGATGGGGAAAGCCAACCCTGCCCCGTTCCGAAAGGATGACCTTGGTCGCCGCTATTCTGGCTTTTCGAGCCGGCTTGCGGGTTATGGAGATTTGGGGGCTGTTGCTTGGGGATCTGCAGGGGACAGACCGGCTAGAGGTGCTCGTACAGGGCAACCACATACGCGGACTTAAGACCAAGGCATCACGCAGGCGTGAACCGCTGTACATTCTCGTGCCCGTCGATGAATTGGAGCTTGTGAGGGAGTGGCACCGATTCCGGCAGGCGGAGCTCGGATCGACGGCTCGCTCGCCGCTCTTTTCCTCCGGGCCAATGGAAACAGACCCCTGTCACTTCGAGGGATTACTCGCGCCTCTCAGGTACGCGCTTCGGGCGATTACGGGCGACCGAACCACCGTTCCGCATACCTTGCGCCACTCCTTCGCAAGCTTGCTCCAGGTGGGGTTGCAACTACGGGACGATATTGATCCCGGGAAATACGGTTGTTTCCTCAATGCTCCTGAGTTTGGCCGGGCTCAACGACGTGAGCTGAGAAAAATGCTGATGGAGAATGACAACACTGGCCGAAAATCACTCTATGTCGGGGCGACCCTCCTGGGCCACGCCGACACCCATACGGAAGTACACAGCTACATCCACCTATGTGAT
Organism: Desulfuromonadaceae bacterium UBA6124; assembly: GCA_002423365.1. Classification (GTDB taxonomy): domain Bacteria; phylum Desulfobacterota; class Desulfuromonadia; order Desulfuromonadales; family Trichloromonadaceae; genus Trichloromonas. Next base: position 7,843 of record DIVU01000240.1, read on the forward strand.
TGGTTCCTTGGGTACTATGCTCGCCACCCCTCCTGCCGACCTCCGATCAGGGCCGCGCATCTGACACGAATGGCCGGCATCAGCGCGCCTTATGCCCACAAGATTGTTGCCCGCGGAGGACATCCGCTGGAGTTGCTGAGTCGCTTCGCCGACCTACTTTCCAGCGCAATTCC
>DIVU01000143.1 GCA_002423365.1 Desulfuromonadaceae bacterium UBA6124
ACCAGGCGATCCAGCAGCTCGACCAGGTCATCCAGCAGAACGCCTCGGCTTCCGAAGAGATGGCTTCGACCTCCGAAGAACTCTCCAGCCAAGCCGAGCAGCTGCAGGATACCATCGCCTTCTTCAAGGTCGACATCCGCGGCGCGGGCGTGATGCGCAAAGCGGCCGCGCCGAAGAGGACCAAGACGGCGGCCCTTGCCCGGGTGACCGCCGGCAAGGGGAGCAAGGGCAAGACCGAAGGGGGCGGCCTGCTTCTCGACATGAATACCGGGCGCGACAAGCTGGACGAGGACTTCGAGAAGTTCTGATTTTATCCGCGCCGCCGACTAATTGCCTGGGCACGATACACCATGCCCAGGCACGAACAGCCATGTGTCATGTCACACTTTTGCCCTGACGCAATAGTGTGACATGACACATTTTTTTCGCGAGTCTTTTCTTTCCCATTTCCTCCTCCTCGTCCGCTCACAACACCCCATCTCCTCCATAAATAGTTATAATTACTATTAATCGCATGCTCTTATTCCTTCCCCGCACACCATTGACGTCATTTCATGTGACCGATTTTTCCATTGGCACGCCTGTTGATATAGGGATCCCTGTGCTGCTCCCGGCACCCTCGAATCCATACATGATATGCAAAGTCGCCCATCAACCCGGAACCAAGGAGGATAGACAACCATGGGTCAAGAGGAAAATCACCAGTACCTGACCTTCAAACTCGACGACGAGATCTTCGCCCTTGGCATCGACAAGGTACGCGAGGTGCTCGACTACACCAGCGTCACCAAGGTACCCCAGGTTCCCGAATTCATGCGCGGGGTCATCAACCTGCGTGGCAGCGTGGTGCCGGTGGTCGACATGCGGCTCAAGTTCGCCATGGCGAAAACGGAAAAAACCGTCAACACCTGCATCATCATCGTCGAGATCAATCTCGAAGGGGAAACGACGGTTCTTGGCGCCCTGGCCGACTCGGTGCAGGAAGTGCTCGACCTGGAACCCCATCAGATCGAACCGGCGCCGAAGATCGGGACCAAGCTGCGCACCGACTTCATTCGCGGCATGGGTAAGCGCGACGAGCAGTTCATCATCATTCTGGATATCGATAAGGTCTTTTCCAGCGAGGAACTGGCTGCTGTACAGGGAACGATTCCGGGAGTACCTGTCTCGGGGTAAAGACGTATCGATTTTAGGCAGATGTAATAGGTTAGCTCTTCATACATATCAGGAGGACAGGATGAAACTTGGAGTCAAGATCGGTCTCGGATTCGCCGCGCTGTTGGCCATTGCCGCCACCCTGGGGATTCTCGCCATCGTCAACATGACGACGGTTCAGACCCAATCGACCATGCTGCAACAAGAGTACGTTCCCGAGGTCGCTATCGCAAACCAGCTAGAACGCAGCTCTTTCCGTACCATGTACGCCATGCGCGGATACGGATTCACCGCAGAAAAAGCTCTTCTCGATACGGCCCAGGAAAACCTCAAAGCCCTGCATGAGCGGCTGGAGAACGCCAAAAAACTGGGCGATGCCTCGCCTAATCTGAAAGCCCTGCGCCCGGCGGTGGAAAAAGTTGAAAACCTGGTGAACGACTACGAAAAGTTGGTCGAGCAGACCATCACCATCAACGCCGCCATGGACGAAGAACGCGGTCAACTCGATGCGGCTGCTGGTCAATACATGGAGAACTGCAACTCTTTTCTGGCTGGACAAAAACAACGGATAGAAGAAGAAATCAAAGCCAACATCGGTGAGGCCGGGCTGGATGAGCGGCTGAAAAAAATCACCCTGGTTACCGAAATTATCGACCTTGGAAATGCCACCCGTATTGCCGCTTGGCGTTCACAGGCACAACGCGATCCGAAATTGATCGAAAACGCCAACGGCAACTTCGATCTGATGAAGAGTAAATTCGGTATGCTGCGGTCGATTACTCGCCTCGAAGAGGACCTTAAGCGGATCGATGCAACCGAAGCTGCGGCAATGAATTACCAACAAGCGATGAACGAATTTCTCGGCCTTTGGCTGAAAAACAACGAGCTTGGCAAGCAACGCGGCGAAGTCGGCGACCAAGTGGTTGCCGAAGCCCGCGAAGTCGCCGTAGCCGGAATGGACGGCACCTCTCGCATCGCCGAAGGCGCGGTTTCCGCCTTGGCCACCGCCAGCACCGTCATGATCGCCGGACTGCTCATTGCCCTGGTTGTCGGTGTCGCGATCGCCATCTTCATCACCCGTGCCATCACCCGACCGATTTTCAAAGGGGTGAAATTCGCCGAAATGGTGGCGGAAGGGGATCTGACCCAGAAGCTCGACATCGTGCAGAAGGACGAAATCGGCCAACTGGCAAACGCCTTGAACAACATGGTGGACAAACTTAAAGATGTGGTCGCCAACGTCCAGACCGCCGCCGACAACGTCGCCTCGGGCAGCCAGGAACTTTCCGCTTCCTCCGAGGAGATGAGCCAGGGCTCCACCGAGCAGGCGGCGGCCGCCGAAGAGGCGAGCAGCTCGATGGAACAGATGGCGGCGAACATCCGCCAGAACGCCGACAACGCTCTGCAGACCGAGAAGATCGCCATCAAGAGCGCCCAGGATGCTCAGGAAGGCGGCAAGGCGGTAGCCGAGACGGTCGGGGCGATGAAGCAGATCGCCGAGAAGATCAACATCATCGAAGAGATCGCGCGCCAGA
>DIVU01000064.1 GCA_002423365.1 Desulfuromonadaceae bacterium UBA6124
CCTTCCTGGTCGACGACGGCGTGCAGGGGAATGGCGATCGCCCCGGGCAGCTCCCGCCGCAAGGCGGAGACGCGCACGATCATCCCCGGGCGCAGCCGTGCCCCGCCGTTGGCCACCTCGACCTTCGCCGTGTAGGTACGGGTCAGGGGATCGGCCTTGTAGGCGAGGTGAATGACCTCACCGGCAAACTCCTCCCCCCCCGTCTGATTGACCTGGGCCGGGGTAAGGCTGACCTTCTCCCCCAGGGTGAGGAACCCCACATCCTTCTCCGGGACTTCCAGCAGCACCTTGAGCCGGTCGACCTGAACCAGCTCGGCCACGGCCATGCCGGCGGTGACATATTCCCCCCGGTCGACCAGCCACTTGTCGAGCACCCCATTGATCGGCGCATAGAGGGTGCTCTTCTCCAGAGCGACCTGCGCCTGGCGCAGCTCGGCGGCGGCGGCATCCTGGGCGGCGGCGGCATTGTCGTATTCCTGGGGGCTGATAAGTTTTTCGTCGCGCAGCCGCCGCAGGCGATCGCGGGAGACGGTGCGCAGTTCCGCCTCGGAGCGCGCCCGATCGAGGGCGGCCTGACGACTGTCGGAGTCGATGCGCAGCAAGGGCTCGCCGACCTGCACCCGCTCCCCCTCTTGCGGGCCGCGCCAGCGCACCGGGCCGTCGATCTCGGCGGCCAGCAGCAGATCCTCCCAGGCCTCCAACGAACCGGGCAGGGTCAGCAGTTCACGTAGATCGCGAGTCGTCACCGTTTCCACCACGACATTGGTCCGTTTGACCTCGAAGGTTGCGGGCGTTTCGGACACGGACTCGCTCGGGCCTTCCTGAGCGCAGCCGGCCAAGAGCAGAATCAGCAGTAAGTAGAGAGGCATGAATAACATTCCTGATTTATGGAGGGATGAAGAACTTGGGCACATGGGGAATCAGCCTTCGCCGGAGAAGGTACGCTGGTGGAGGTGTTGCAAAAGCGTGCTTTCTTCGCCGGAAAGCTCCCCGGCGCTACCGATGCCGGCGAGGGCCTGACGCAGCAGAACCCGGAGCACGGCGGCCATTTCCGTTGCGTTTTGCAGATAGCCCGAATACCAGCTGGAGAGCATGAGCAGGTACTGGGCATAGAGGTGACCGATGGCGGTCAGCGGGTCGAAACACCCGCCAATCTCCCCCCGCCGGCGGGCGCGCTCAAGAATTTCCCCGACGCCGAGCACATAACGACTGTTGAGCTCCCGCGATTGCGCCCGGCCGGCGGCCTGGGGAAAGGCCATTTCCCGCATCAGCAGCCGCCCGAACTCTTGGTTGCGGGTGACAAAATGGAACTGGCTGGTAAAAAGGGTCAAAAGCTGTTCGAGAACGGTTGCCTCGGGATCGTTCTTCTCCGCCAACGCAGCAAAGGCATAGTCGATCTCGTCCTCGCAGAAGGCCAGGAAGATCTCTTCCTTGGCGCGAAAATAACCGTAGATCGTCCCCTTGCCGATCCCCGCCGCCCGCGCAATCTGGTCGATGCTGGTCTTCTCAAAGCCCTTCTCGGCGAAGAGCCGCACCGCCGCCGCGATGATCGCCTGCCGGGTCGCCCGTTTTTTCGCCTCGCGGATGCCGCCCATAGATTGCTCCATAAAAAGTCGAACGTGGTCGAATTTTACCGCCCCTCACTCACCTCCGCAATCATTTTTCCGACCGCAGTCAACTTTTTCATTCATCATTCATCAATCCTTGCCTTGACAGTTCGGAAGCGTCAATGGCACTTTTAACGCAGGAGGCCTGACCATGAACCCCATCCCCCTGATCGAAAAATACTATCCCCCCGGCTCCCTCGCCCATCGCATCCTGCTGCGCCACAGCGGCCGGGTCGCGGCCAAGGCGGTGCAGGCCGCTCGTCACGCCGCTTTACGGGAAGCGGTGGATGTGGAATTCGTTCGCGAGGCGGCGCTGCTGCACGATATCGGCATCTTTTACACCGATGCGCCGGACCTCGGCTGTCACGGCGCTTTGCCCTATCTGGCCCACGGCTTCAAGGGACGGGAATTGCTGGAAAAAGAAGGATATCCCCGGCATGCCCTGGTCTGCGAACGGCACATCGGCGTCGGCCTGAGCGCGGTAGAGATCCGCGAAAAGGAGCTGCCCTTGCCGAGCCGCGACATGCGGCCCCTGACCGTCGAAGAAGAGATCGTCACCTACGCCGATCTCTTCTTCTCCAAAAACCCCCGGGAGCAGGACCGGGAACGGACGCCGGAGGAGGTGCGCCAGACCCTGCGCCGTTTCGGCGAAGACAAGCCGGCGATCTTCGACGCCTGGCACAAACGCTTCGGCGGCTGAGCGAACGTCCATGGAAGCCTGGATTCAGGACTTTTTTCATTGGCTCCCGACCGGGGCGCTTTACTACGCCCTGGTTTTCCTGATCTCCTTCTGCGAATCCCTGGCCTTCGCCGGAATCGTCGTGCCGGGTAGCACCCTGATCGTCTTCACCGGTTTTCTCGCCGCCAACGGCAAGGGCGCCTATGTGCCGCTGATGATAGTCGCCACCCTCGGCGCCATCCTCGGCGACCTGCTCAGTTACTGGCTGGGGGCGCGAATGGGTACGGCCCTGCTCGCCCGCCCCCTGTTCAAGCGCTATCAGAGACTCTTTCGCAAATCCCAGATCTTCTTTCTCGAACACGGCGGCAAAAGCGTCTTTATCGGCCGTTTCGTCGGCCTGGTCCGTCCCTTCATCCCCTTCGTCGCCGGCTACGCCCGCATGCGCCCCGCCCTGTTCGCCTTTTACGCCGTCGTCAGCGGCATCCTCTGGGGCCTGGCCTATCCCGGCCTCGGCTATTTCTTCGGCGCCAGTTGGCAGAAAGTGGAACTCTGGGCCGGGCGGTTCAGCTATCTGCTCGCTACCCTAGTGGTTCTGCTCGTCGCCAACCACCTTTTCTGGAAAAAACTCGCCCCCCGGCTGTGGGCTCTGGGTCTGCGGCTGCAAGCCCGGTTTTCCGGGCATTGGCACAGCCTGCTGCAAAGACCGGCGGTGCGCCGTTTCAGAGAGCGTCACCCGGAGTTCTGGACCTTTCTCGCCGATCGCTTCGATCCCCGTCATAGTGCCGGGGCCTTTCTCACCGCCGGATTCGCCGGGGTGATCCTCTTTTCCAGCCTCTTTATCTTCATGGTCGGTCCCTTCACCCGCCTCGACTTGGCCGTGCAGCACCGGCTCGCCGACCTGCGTCACCCCGTCGCCGACCCCATCGCCCTGCTCATCACCTATCTCGCCAATGGGCCGGTTATCGCCCTTCTCGGGCTCTGGGCCAATCTCTGGTTAATCCTGCGCAGGCGCTATTTCAGCGCACTGCTCCTGACCGGGGGGACGCTTGCCGGAGAACTTCTCATCTATCTCTTCAAGCTCTTCTTCGCCCGAACCCGACCCGAATCCCCCTTCATTCATCTGGTCATGGATCTGCGCGGATTTCCCAGCGCCCATGCCTTTGTCGCCCTGGTCTTTTACGGCCTGCTCGTTTACATGCTCCTCGATACCCTGAAAAATCTGGAAAACCGCTTCTACCTGGTCGTCGGCGGCAGCCTGTTGACTCTGCTCATCGGTTTCAGTCGACTCTACCTGGGGGTGCACTGGTTCAGCGACGTGCTCGGCGGTTACGCCCTGGCCGCCGCCTGGCTGAGCCTGCTGATCACCGCCGGAGAGCTGCGCCGCCGCCTGGCCGGAGAGTTCCCCTGGGGTCCGCCGCCAGCCCGTCCCGCTCTGTCGCCGAGGCAGCGGCGGCTGTTTCTTGCCCTGGCCGCCATCCCTCTACTCTTGGCGCTTTGGGGCTATGTCGAGTATCGCCTGGAAAGGGATCTCGGCTCCCGGCAGAGGTTTACAACCTCCGGCGAATCGGCTACGATGCCGGCTGATAAACAGTTTTCATCCTCTTGATCATAAGGATATTTACTTTTATGCACAGACGTTTGCCCGCCGAATGGGAAGAGCAGGATGCCATTCTTCTCGCTTGGCCGCATATGGATAGCGACTGGTGCGAGGATCTGGTCCAGGTGGAGCCGGTCTTCGTCGCCATCGCCCAGGCCGCCGCCCGCTTTCAGCGGGTGCTGATCGTCGCCCCGGAGACGGCCCCCATCGCCGATCAGCTGCGCCGGGCCGGGGTGAATTTGGAGCAGGTTTCGCTCTACTCCCTGCCAACCAACGACACCTGGGCGCGGGATTTCGGCCCGATCACCGTCTTCGAGGACGGCAAACCGCTCCTCTGCGATTTCGGTTTCAACGGCTGGGGTCTCAAGTTCGCGGCCAATTTTGACAACCGCGTCACCGCCGAACTGGCCCGCCTCGGGGTCTTCGGAAAGCGTCGGGTGTCGGTGCCGGGGTTGATCCTCGAAGGGGGGAGCATCGAAAGCGACGGCGAAGGCACGCTACTGACCACCAGCCAATGTCTGCTTGAAGCGAATCGCAATCCGCACCTGACCCGGGCAGAGCTTGAAGAGAAGCTGGGCGAGCTCTTCGGCATCGACCATTTTCTCTGGCTGGAGCACGGTTATCTGGCCGGGGACGACACCGATTCCCACATCGACACCCTGGCGCGGCTCGCCCCGGACAACACCATTCTCTACGTTAAATGCGCCGACGAGCAGGACGAGCACTATCGCGCCCTGGCGGTCATGGAAGCCGAACTGCGCGCTCTACGCCCCCGCATCGGCCGCCGTTTCCGGCTCCTCCCCCTGCCCTGGCCGCAGGCCTGCTTCGACCGGGAAGGCGGACGCCTGCCCGCCACCTACGCCAACTTTCTCGTCATCAACGGCGCGGTGCTGGTGCCGACCTACGACGACCCGGCCGACGCCGAAGCCTGCGCCGTCATCGCCCGGGCCTTCCCCGGCCGGGAAATCGTCGCCGTCGACTGCCGACCGCTGATCCTGCAACACGGTTCCCTGCATTGCGTCACCATGCAGCTGCCCCGAGGAGTTCTGGCATGAATACGCTGAAAGTTGCCCTGGTGCAGCACAACTGCACCGCCAACCGGAAAGAGAACGTTCGCAAAAGCAGCGACGGCATCCGCCGGGCCGCCGCGCAAGGGGCGCAACTGGTGGTTCTGCCGGAGTTGCACTGCGGCCTCTATTTCTGCCAGACGGAAGAGACTGCCTGCTTTGACCAGGCGGAAACCATCCCCGGACCGAGCACCGAGGTTTTCGGCGCTCTCGCCCGGGAACTGGGGATCGTCATCGTCACCTCCCTCTTCGAAAAGCGGGCGCCGGGTCTTTATCACAACACCGCCGTGGTCCTGGAAAAGGACGGTTCCATCGCCGGGAAATACCGCAAGATGCACATTCCCGACGATCCCGGCTATTACGAAAAATTCTATTTCACCCCCGGCGATCTCGGCTTTACCCCCATCGACACCTCCATCGGTCGCCTTGGGGTGCTGGTCTGCTGGGACCAGTGGTACCCCGAAGCGGCGCGGCTGATGGCCATGGCCGGCGCGGAAATGCTCATCTACCCCACGGCCATCGGCTATGATCCCAACGACAGTCCTGATGAGCAGGCCCGCCAGCGCGAGGCCTGGATCACTATCCAGCGCGGCCACGCCGTGGCCAACGGCATCCCGGTTCTCAGCGTCAACCGTATCGGTTTCGAGGAGGATCCGTCCGGTCAGACCGCCGGCGCCCGTTTCTGGGGAAGCAGCTTCGCCACCGGTTGCCAGGGGGAGCTTCTGGTCCGCGCCGGCCAAGATCAGGAAGAAGAGCTACTGGTGGAGATCGATCGGGCTCGCAGCGAAGCGGTGCGCCGGATCTGGCCCTACCTGCGGGACCGGCGCATCGACGCCTACGGCGACCTACTGCGACGCTATCGGGATTAAATCATGACGCGAAACAGATTTTTCATCGGCTGCCTGTTCCTGGCGCTCTTCTACACACCGACGCTGGCAACGGCAAACCTTCCTGACTTCACGGCCTGGCTCGCCCAGGTTCGCGCCGAAGCCCTGACGCGGGGGATCTCCCCGGCGACGGTTGTCGCCGGCCTGGACGGACTGACCCCGTTGGACTACGTCATTGAACAGGACCGCAAGCAGATGCCCCGCAGCGACGGCCGGAAACACACCGGGGGGTACAGCCGCTACCTGAAACGGGTAATGCCCCCCCAGAAGATCGAACAGGCCAAGGCCCATTACCTGGGGCGCCGCGACCTGTTGCGCCGGATCGAAACCCACTTCGGGGTGCCCGGCCATTACCTGGTGGCCCTGTGGGGGATCGAAAGCCATTTCGGCGACCATCAGGGCAAGACCCCGGTCATCCAGTCCTTGGCGACCCTCGCTTACGACGGCCGGCGCGGTGAGTTTTTTCGCGGTGAACTTTTACGCGCGCTGGAGATCATTGACCAGGGGCATATCCAACCCGAGCAAATGCTCGGTTCCTGGGCCGGAGCCATGGGCCAGGTACAGTTCATGCCGTCGAGTTTCATGAATTTTGCCGTCGATTTCGACGGCGACGGGCGCAAGGACATCTGGAGCAACGAAGGGGACGCCCTGGCCTCGGCCGCCAACTACCTGAATGCCAACGGCTGGCGTTCGGATCAAGGCTGGGGGGAGCGGGTGGTCCTGCCCAAGGGCTTCAATGCTCGCCTGGCCGGAATGGAAACGCGCAAGACCCTCGATCAGTGGCGGCGCCTGGGAGTTCGAAATATCGACGGGCCCGGCCATCTTCAAGCCTCCCTGCTACTCCCCGACGACACCAGCAGCCCGGCCTTTCTGGTTTACGACAATTTCCGCGTGCTCCTCCACTGGAACCGCTCCAAGGCCTTCGCCCTGACTGTCGGTCATCTGGCCCACCGGCTTTACGCCCTGGAACGGGAAACCTTTCCCTAGCAAAGATACGTAGATTTTTCTTTTCTTTAAGAAATGGTTAGTGTATGAATAAAAATTGGCTAGGCCGCTCAGCCTGCCCCGTCCCCCCCAAGCGGCGAGACGGGGTTTTTTCGTGGGCCAGCGCACAACCTTTACGTCGACCCGGAAGATTCCACCATGCCTGCCTATCTTCATGAATTCCGTTCCTTGTTCCTGAATCGTTACCTTTTTTTCGTCCTGTCGCTGATCCTGGCCACGGAACTCTTCCAGCTCTTCGGCGGGCTTCCCGCCCTGCGCCATGCCTGGCGACTGGAAATTCCGCTGCTGGTCTATATCTACTGGCTCGCCAACCGCATGCTGCGTCCCTCCCGCTGGCAACCCTGGCTGGCGGCGATTCCTGCTGTGATGCTCTACGTCATCTTCGATCTCTACCACATGCAGTTTGGCCGCTTGCTGCGCATCACCGAAGTCGCACAAATCCCGGAACTCATCCAGGTTCTCACGCCGGGGGTGCGCCTGATGGCGTTTCTGGCGGTGGGGATCCCGTTGACGCTCTTCCTCCGCGCCGTCGATTGGCGTCGCTGGAAATCGACCCTGGCGGCGGCAATCCCCCTGCTAGCTCTCTCACTCTCCTTGGCGCTCTATCCGAGCGGCTTCATGGCCCTTTTCGCCAAAACCCAGACGGCCATGGTCTTTTATTCGGATACCAAGAGTGCCCGGGCCAATGGTCGAGTGGCGATGATGCTCTACAACGAGGCAAAGCGCCGCAGCTATCTTCAGGAAACCGCCCGCTACCAGGGGGATACGCCCTACCTGAAAAAATACGCCAAGCTCACCGAACAGATCCGCCGTCAGCGGGATAAACGCAACGTGCATCTGGTGGTGCTGGAAAGCTTTCTCGATCCGTCCCTGCTCGGCGCCGCCCGATTCTCCAAGGATCCGGCCCATCCGGCGTTTTCCGAACTTCTGGGTGGCAAGGGCAGCCTGAGTATTTCCCCGGTTTTTGGCGGCGGCACCGCCCAGGCCGAATTCGAGGTGCTGTGCGGCGTTCCGGCGATGCGGGAACTGTCAGGGATCGAGTTCGATGTCTTTACCGGCTCCCCCACCCCCTGCCTCCCCTATCTGCTCGCGGAAGGGGGCTATCAGACCCTGGCCAGCAATGCCTACAAGCCCGATTTCTTCAACTCGACCAATGCCTATGCCGGCATGGGCTTCAACAACATTTTCTACCCTCGGGAGTTCGCCCCGGGCTGGGACAGCTATTTCGGCACCGGCGAGGTCGGCGACGAAATTTACATGTTCGACGGCGACCTTCTGGACAGCAATCTTGCGTTCATCGCCGAAAAGATCCGCGCGAGCAAAGGGCGACCGCTCTTCAACTACATCATCGGCATGTACGGCCACCTGCCGCACATCCTCGACGATGCCAAGCGTCCCCGGGTTCTCCGGGTGGAAGGCGCGCCCCAACTCGGCCAACTGGAGCGTGCGGTCAACCAGTATTACTACCGCACCGAGGCCATCGCCAGATTTGTTCAGGGACTGCTGCGCATCGATCCTGAAAGTCTGGTGATCTTGGTCAGCGATCACCTCCCCAGCCTCGACCAGGGGCCCGTAACCTATCGGTCCCTGAACTATCTGGCCGGGGTTGAGGGGGATATCCACCTCAACCGCATCTACTTCATCGAAAACGGCAAGGTGACGCATCACCGCACTATCAATCACTACGACGTGCCGCGAATCGTTCTCGACTATGTGACGCGGGGGGAATACTGCCAAGATGGAGATTGCGATTTCACCCCGGAAGAGAACCCCGAGGAAAAAACGGTGTACTGGGAGGAATACATGACGATCATGGCGAGAGCCATGCTCTGAGCTGAAAGAACGACGCCCGCCTGAAAAGGCGGGCGTTTTGCGTTAGACCGGAGAGGAAGGATTTTCCGCATCGGCCTCGCAGCTTTCGACCACGCTGCGTAGCCAGGCGATTTCCTCGGGAAGAAATTGCTTGGGATAATCGCTGCCGACATTGAGCGCCCAATGCAGAGGCGGGGCCGATATGCGCGCCAGAGCATAACCCGCCACCAGCACATAGCTGATTTCGGCGCCGGCCCAGGCATAAAGGCGATCCTCCCGATCGAAGAGCATCAGGTAGTCCTCCCCTTCTCCGTCGATAATCAGCGGCACCGCGTTTTCGGCATCGGCGGCGGTAATTTCCCCGGATTTTTCCTCTTCCGACTGGGTCGGCACGTAGAAATTGGAATTGAGAAAGAGATCGTAAAAACTCGTCTGTTTATCGTGATCTTCAGGTTCCTGCTGGCAAAGGCTCAGGGCCAGATCGAGGTCGGTCATGGC
>DIVU01000009.1 GCA_002423365.1 Desulfuromonadaceae bacterium UBA6124
CGATGGCGCTCCCCGAGGGGAGGTTTTCCACCGCCGGAATCAGGCCGACCAGGTTCACCGGCAGTTGCAGTCGCGCCGCCGCGGATAGAACACCGAGCACCGCCGCGCCGCCGGCCATATCCATTTTCATTTCGTCCATCTTTTCCGCTGGTTTCAGGGAAATGCCGCCGGCATCGAAGACCACCCCCTTGCCGATGAGGGCGATAGGCTGCCGGTCTTCCCCCGCGCCGCGATATTCGATAACGATCAGGCGCGGTTCGCGGACGCTTCCCTGGGCGACCCCGAGGAGGGCGCCAAAGCCTTCCCGCTCCAGTTCCCGGCGGTCGAGCACGGTGCAGCCGAGGCCGGTTTCCTCGGCCAGTTCCCGGGCCCGCCGCGCCAGTTCCTCGGGAGATTTGGCATTGCCCGGTTCATTGACCAGGTCGCGGGCGAGAGTGACCCCCCGGCAGATCGCTTCCGCGACGGCGGCCCCCGCCTTGGCCTCCTTGACCTGGTCGCGCCGGGAAACGCGCAGGGTCAGTTTCAGGGGGGCCGCCGTCGGGTGTTCCCGATCCTGGGTGCGATAGCGATGGAAACGGTAGCCGGCGAGGATGACCGCTTCGCCGGCGAGTTGGGCGAGTTCGCCCAGCGTCAATTGCCGGGCGGGGAGACAGGAAAGGTCGAGGGCGCAGGCGCGCAGTCCCCGTTCCTGAAGAAAGGCCGCGGCCTCCGTCAGTTCCCGGCGCAGGTCGGCCCCCCCCTTACCTGTAGAACCCAGGCCGAGGAGCAGCAGGCGTTCGGCGGGGAGGGCCGGTGGGTGGAGAAGCAGTTTCTCCCCGGCCTTGCCGCGAAACTCCCGGTCGCGGAAGGCTCGACTGATCGCACCGGCGAGATGGGCATCGAGCGCCAGCGTCGAGGGGGAAGGGCGTTGGCTTTCAGGGATGCCGATGATCAGGCAGGGGGTTTTCAGTGCCAGCGGGGCGCCGCTGCTGACGTGAATATCCATGGGGCGGTTCCTTTCATGAAAGAACGGATTCCCAGCCATTCTAGCGGTCCCCCGGGCGCTTTTCAATCTTTGACCCGCGGAACGAGGCCGCGCGGTCAGCTTTTTTGACCCGGCCGGTGTCGCGATTTTGACAAGTGCCGGCGAGCCGGTACAATACGATGACAACCAAAGAATTCAGGCCGGATCCAACCCGTCGGAGCTCCGGGGCCCGGCACAGGGCCTCGGCCCGGTCGATTTGCGTTCGATCTTCAGGAGGCGAAACATGGCTCGACAGGCTATCTTGATCTGTGGTTTGCTGGCGCTGCTGCTGGTTTCGGGGTGCGCCGGCCCCGTCCGACAGACATCCGAACGCTGGATCGACGAATATGTGCAGCGGGACGGCAAGACCGGAATCGACGGTCGGGTTTATCGCAAGGATGACGGTTCCCCGATCGCCGGCGCCTACGTGAATATCTACCCGGATGCCATCTCCAACCTGCTCGGACCGTCGATGTATATCTCCCTGCCGACGGATGCGGAGGGGCGCTATCATCTCGACGTTCCACCCGGTACTTATTATGTGGTGGCGCGCAAGCGCCTCAGCGGGCGTTCCATGGGGCCCCTCTCCCCCGGGGATTATTATTCCGAGCACCAGCGGGTTCTGGTCGCGGTCAAAGCCGGCAAGCTGGCCGTGGCCGACCTGCCGCTGGTCGCCATCAAGGCGCCGATGTTCTTCAAGAAGGGACTGATGGATGTCCAGGGCGATACCGGAATTCGCGGGCGGCTGGTGGACGCCGAGGGCCGCCCGGTTCCCGGTGGTTTTGCCACGGCCTATGGCGACGTCGAGATGCGCCGCCTGCCCGATCATGCCTCGACCCTCTCCGATGAAAATGGCAACTTCACCCTCTATTTACCCGAGGCCGGCATCTATTATCTCGGGGCGCGCATCCATGCCTGGGACATGCCCCGTCCCGGCGAGCCCCACGGCCGCCTGGGTGGGGATACGCCGACGCCGATCGCGGTGGAAAAAGGGGCTTTCGTCGAGGACGTCGTCATTGAAATGCATCCTTTTGCCGGCGAATATCAGGCTGGCAAAAGTCGCCGGCCGCTCTGATCGCCGCCGGTCTTTGCGCGAGAAGACGGATACCAGGTGCAACGGCTCTATCGGATGCTTTCCGGTGGGGCCGTTGTTGTTTGGTCCGTGGCGGAAATGGGAATGAATCTTGCTTTTAATCTTTGGTTTTCTTTTCGCCCGGATCGATCCGGATGGGGACGGAGCGGTTTGTCTCGGGGCATTCCTGCCGCCCCCGCCGGGATTAACCGTTGCCCGTGCCCTTCGAAAAGTGCTATTTTTACGAGAAATGGCGGTTGTGACAATTCCTGGGGGTACGGAAACGGCCGCTCCCCGCGCCCGTTCCGTTCTTTCGCCACCAAGACAAGAGAGAGATAGTCGCGATGTCCACTTCGACGAGTCTGCGCTGGAAAATCCTCTTCGCCCTGATCGGCCTTTCCGTGGTGCCGATGATTATCGCCCTGCTCATCCTGCTGAGCTCGGTCTCCCGCCAGTTCGACCGGACCCTGGAACAGCGGGCCGATGAGTTGGCGGGGTTTGTTCGCAATACCATCGCCTACTCGGAGAATGAAGCCGGCAATTACGTGCGTCTGACCAGTCAGACCCCGGACCTGGTCAACTCCATCTATTTCGCCAGTTCTCCCGAGGAAATGCTCGACATTGGCACCGTCATCGAAAATGCCCAGCAGGTTTTCCATTTCGACCTGCTGCAGGTGCTCAATGCCGAAGGCGACCTGTTGCGCAGCAGCGTGCATGAACATCACCAGGGGTTGGAGATAGAGCCGCTCAAGGATCATCTCGTGGTTCAGACGGCGTTGGCCAACCGTGGAGCCAAGGGTATCGCCCAGATCGCCGGCCACCCCGCGATCGTCACTATTTCCCCCATCACTTTTCATAACAACCCGATCGGTTATCTCCTCGGCGCGGTCTTTCTTGATGATGATTACGCCAAGAAGATCAAGGGGATCGCCGGTTCGGATCTGGCCTTCTACAGCCGTTCGGGGAAGATCACGGCCTCCCTCGATGAATTGCGTGCCTTACGAGCCGATGATTACCAGGGGCTCGAGAGCTGGTCGGCGACACTTGGGGGAACGCCGTACAGTCTCCATCATTTCACCCTCAACGAAGAGGGGGAGGGCATGGTCCTGGCCCTCGACCGATCGGAAATGGTGGCGGCCCGACAGCAGACGCGTAACCTTTTTCTCGGTATCCTCCTCGGGGTCGGCGCCCTGGCGCTGGTCGTTGGTATTGGGATTTCCCGCAGTATCGTCCGCCCTCTTTCGGCGGTGGTCGGCAGCCTGAAGGAGATGGCTGAGGGGGCGGGGGATCTGACCAGTCGCCTGGAAGTTCAGTCGAAGGACGAGGTCGGCGCCCTGGCGGGGAATTTCAACCAGTTTCTCGGGCGTCTGCAGGAGATGGTGCGGCGTCTGCAGGTGGTGCGCGCCGACCTGGGCGGGGCCGCCCAGCGCATTCGGGGTTCGGCGGGGCAGGTCAACGAGGGGGTGATCCATTCCTCCCGATCCATCGAAGAATGTCATACGGCGATCCAGGGGATCGAGCAGACCCTGGGCGGGATCGCCGAGAGCACCGGCACGCTGGTCACGGCGGTGGAGGAAAGCTCCTCGGCGACGCTGGAGCTCGGCTCGACTATCGAGGAGATCGCCGAGCAGATGGAAAACCTCTTCGCCACGGTCGATGAGGTCTCCAGTTCCATCAACGAGATGTCGGTGTCGAGTCAGCAGATCATGGAGAATGTGGAAATTCTCTCTTCCTCCACGGAAGTGACGGCCTCTTCCATCACCCAGATGGATGCCGCGATCAAGGAGATCGAGGAAAACGCCGAAATGACCAACCGCCTTTCCGAGGCGGCGGCCACCGATTCGCAGCTGGGCAAGGAGGCGGTCGACGCCACCATCCAGGGGATTGGTGCCATCCGCGAAATGGTCGACGGGGCGAGCCGAGTGATCCGTGACCTCGGGCACCAGTCCAACGCCATCGGCAAGATTCTCAGCGTCATTGACGACGTCGCCGATCAGACCAGCCTGCTGGCGTTGAACGCCGCGATCATCGCCGCCCAGGCCGGCGAGCACGGCAAGGGCTTCGCCGTGGTTGCCGATGAAATCCGCGAACTGGCCGAACGCACCGCGGTTTCGACTCGGGAGATTGGCGGCATCATCGGCAATCTGCAGGGCGGGGTGAAGGAGGCAGTGAAGGCCATGGATGCCAGCAGCGAGCGGGTCCATCAAGAGGTGGCGCGCTCCCAGGGAGCGGGGGAGGCCCTGGAGAAGATCCGCAACAGCACCCTCAAGGCGACGGATCAGGTGCGCGGCATCGTCCGCGCCACCCAGGAACAGGCGCGGGGCAGCCAGCAGATCACCGGCTCGATCAACCAGATCGCCTCGATGCTCGGGCAGATCTCCTCGGCCATCAAGCAGCAGACGGCGGGGGCTCAACAATTGGCCCACGCCGCCGAGTCGATGCGCGCCATCGCCTCCCATGGCAAGCTCAGCACCTCCGAGCAGGCCAAGGGGAGCCGCCAGATCAATACCAGTATGGAAAATATCAGCCTCATGATCGAGCGCATCGATGAGGCGACCCGCGAACAGACCAGCCGTGTCCGTCAGGTGCTGGAAGCGGTCGCCAGCCTGCGCGACGTGGGCGAAAACAACGCTCTGCGTGCGGCCGAGCTCAATCAGGTGGTGGAAAGCCTGACCCGGCAGACCGCCGCCCTCGACGAAGAGGTCGGCGCGTTCAAGGCATGAGCGGGCGCGCCGTTACCGTGACCATTCTCGGCTCCGGCACCAGCACCGGGGTGCCGGTGCCGGCCTGCAACTGCCCGGTCTGCCGTTCCCGGGAGCCACGTAATCAGCGCACCCGCTGTAGTGTCCTGCTCAGTGTCGTCGGCCGCAACATCCTCATCGACACCTCCACCGACCTGCGTCAGCAAGCGCTGCGCGAAGACATCACCCATGTCGACGCGGTCCTCTTCACCCACACCCACGCCGACCATGTCAACGGCATCGACGATCTGCGCCCCTTCAACCTGGCTTCGGGGGCGGCAATTCCCATCCACGCCTGCGCCGAGGATCTCGCCGTGCTGCGGCGGGTCTTCGCCTACATCTTCGAGGACGGCGACGAGCCCGGCTATCGTCCCCGCCTGCGCGCCCAGGAGATCAGCGCAGGCTTTTCCCTGTTCGGCCTGCCGATTCTCCCCCTGCCGCTGGTCCACGGCCCGGGGCGCTCCCTCGGCTACCGCATCGGCCCCTTCGCCTATCTCACCGATTGCAGTTCCATTCCCGAGACGACCCTGGAACTGCTCGCCGGTATCGACATCCTGCTCATCGACGGTCTGCGCTTTCGCCCCCATCTCAGCCACTTCAGCATCTCCCAGGCCGTGGCCGTGGCCGAGCGCCTCGGCGTCGGTCGCACCATCCTCACCCACCTCAGCCATGACGTCGACTACAGCCGTCATGCCTCGCTCCTCCCCACCGGCACCGAGTTGGCCTACGACGGCCAGCGCCTGGTCTTCACCCTACCCACTCCCTGACGCACTCCCCCTTTTTCCTTGCCGTGCCCCGGACAATGGGTATAATTGCCCAAATTCATTATAGTTCCTTGGGGTGTGGTCATGGATCTGGAGCAGCGCACGGTACGCAATATCGGCATCATCTCCCATATCGACGCCGGCAAGACCACGGTTTCCGAGCGGATTCTCTTCTACTGCGGCGAAATCCACCGCATGGGCGAGGTCCATGACGGCTCGGCGACCATGGACTGGATGGATCAGGAGCAGGAACGCGGCATCACCATNNTGGACCAGGAACAGGAGCGCGGCATCACCATCACCGCCACCAGCACCAGTTGTCGTTGGCGGGAGCTGTGGGTCAATCTCATCGACACCCCCGGGCATATCGATTTTACCATCGAGGTGGAGCGCTCCCTGCGGGTGCTCGACGGCGCGGTGGCGATCTTCAGCGCCGTCGAGGGGGTGCAGCCGCAAAGCGAATCGGTCTGGCGCCAGGCGGACCGCTACCGGGTGCCGCGGATCTGTCTGATCAACAAGCTCGACCGTATCGGCGCCGACTACCGGGCCGTGTGTGAGCAACTGCGGACACAGCTCGGAGCCTGTCCCGTCCTGCTGCAGATTCCCCTGGGCTGCGAAGGGACTTTCGCTGGGGTGATCGATCTGCTTGACGAGCAGCTGTTGCGTTTCGACGAAAACGATCAGGGGAGTACGGTTCGCTCTGAAGCGATCCCCGAAGAGCTGCGGGAAGAAGCGCGGGCGGCCCGGGAGTCCTTGGTTGAGGTCGCCGCCGACTTCGACGACGGGATTCTCGACGACTTTCTCGAAGGAAAGGATATCGACCCGTCCCGACTGCGTGAGGCTTTGCGCCGAGGCACTCTGGAGTGCCGGATTTATCCCGTGCTGCTCGGCTCGGCCCTACGCAACAAAGGGATTCAGCCGCTGCTCGACGCCGTCGGCACCTACCTGCCTTCGCCTCTCGACCTGCCGCCGGTTTCGGCCCGGCATCCGCTCCACCCCGAACGGGAAGAGCTCTTGCCCAGCACCGCCTCCGGCCCGCTCTGCGCCCTGGCCTTCAAGGTGTTGGCCGACGAAGGGCGCAAACTGACCTACCTGCGCATCTATTCCGGGCGGATCAAGGCCGGGGACGCGGTCTGGAACAGCAGCCAGGGCTGTCATGAAAAGGTCGCCCGGCTCTTCCGCATGCATGCCCATCGTCGAGAACGTCTTGACGAGGCCGGTGCCGGGGACATCGTCGCCGTCGCCGGGCTGAAGAGCGTGCTCACCGGCGACACCCTCTGTGCCGTCGAGCATCCCCTGCTGCTTGCCGGGCTGAACTGCCCCGAGCCGGTCGTTTCCCTGGCGGTGGAGCCCAAAGGGGTGGATGACCGCGACAAGCTGCCGCCGGCCCTGGAGAAACTGCAGTGGGAGGATCCCACCTTCCGGGTGCGGGAGGACCAGGAAACGGGGCAGACCATCCTGGTCGGCATGGGCGAGCTGCACCTGGAGGTGCTGACTACCCGCCTGGCCCGGGATTTTGGGGTCGAGGTCAAGACCGGCCGGCCGCAGGTCGTCTACCGCGAAACCCTGGGCAGGGAAGTAGAATGGCGCGAACACTTTCACCGCGAAGTGGAAGGGAAGGTGCAGGACGGCGAGGTCTTGCTGCGCCTGACCCCCCTGTCCCGAGGGGAGGGGCTGCAGATCCAACTTCCCGCCGAAGCCGGGTGCGCGCTGCCGCTGGAGTTGCGTGAGGCGGCGCGGCAGGGGCTGGAGGCGGCCTGCGCGGCGGGGCTGGTGGTCGGCTATCCTCTCACCGATTTGCGGGTCGAATTGGTCGAGGCTCCCTTTGTGCCGGGGTTGACCACCGAGCCGGGCCTGCGCGCCGCCGTCCAGCGAGGCTTGGCCATGGCCGCCCGGGAAGGACGGCCGCTGCTGTTGGAGCCGGTCATGGCCATCGAACTGTTGGCTCCCGGCGATTACGCCGGCAAGGTCCTCGGCTCTCTGCAACAGAAGCGCGGCCGTATCGAAGGTATCCAGAGCCGGGGCGATCTGGAAGTCATCCGGGCGAAGGTGCCGCTGGTGGAGATGTTCGGCTACATGACCGAGTTGCGCGGTGCCACCAAGGGGCGCGGGACCTTCACCATGGAATTCTCCCATCATGACGACGCCCCCCCCGAAGTGCTCAAGCGCTTCGGCTTGCTCTGACGGGCTCGCTCCCATTCCGCCCTGGAGCTGGTCTGTGGTGGCGAAAGTTTCCATGGTCAGCCCGGCAAAAAATTGTTATATTCACCCTCCGCTCATGAGTCTTTAATATGAAATGGCTGAATGGGGGCTTTTCTCGCCGCCGGCGACGCCCCCGGTTGCCCAGGAGAGAAGATTTTCCATGTCCGATTCGCGACCCCGGGAAGTTCGGCTCAAGGACTATGCGCCGCCGACTTACCTGGTTGATACCGTCGATCTGCACTTCGATCTCGATGACGCCCGCACCCTCGTTACCGCCACGCTGAAGCTGCGGCGCAACCC
>DIVU01000209.1 GCA_002423365.1 Desulfuromonadaceae bacterium UBA6124
CTCGGCGGAGAGCCTGCTCGGCATCGCCCAGGCCCAGGCCCGTGGGCACCGTTTCTGCGACCTAGCCGACAACCCGGCGCTGCGCGAGCACCTCACCCTACTGCTCGAATATCACCACCAAACCGCCCAGAACGAATGTGAATTCGCCGCTGATTCCTCGGGAAAGCGTCAGACTTTCCAGGTCAGCTCGACCCTGGTGAAAAGCCGCGCGGGACTGGCCGACGGCGTCATCACGTTGCTTCACGACGTCAGTCGCGAACGGGAACTCGACCGCATGAAGAGCGAGTTCATCTCCACCGCCGCCCACGAGCTGCGCACCCCGCTGACCGTCGTCCTCGGTTTTGCCGAACTGCTCGAACGGGAACCGGGTCTGGAACCGAAGCATCAAGAATACCTGGCGATCATCGTGGAAAAAGCCTGGACCCTGCAACGGCTCATCGACGACCTGCTCGATCTCGGGCGGGTCGAATCGGGCACGATGGTCCATCTCGAAAAAGAGCGCTGCGAGCTTCGCGCGCTGCTGACGCGGATGCTTGGCGATTTCCGGCTGACCTGCCCGAACCACCGCTTCGCCTCTTCCCTCCCGGAACATCCCGTCGAGCTTCTCGCCGACCCCTTGCGCCTGGCCCAGGTGATGGAAAACCTTCTCGGAAACGCCGTCAAATTCTCGGCGCCGGGGAGCCTGATCCGCATCGTTTGCGAAATCCGCGCCGGCACGGTCCACGTCACCGTCGAGGATCAGGGTATGGGCATGAGCCCCGAGGAGACGGAGCGGGTCTTCGAAAAATTCTACCGGGTCGACGCCTCTTCCACGGGCAAACCCGGGCTGGGCCTGGGGCTGTCGCTGGTCAAGAACATCATCGAGGCGCACGGTGGGGAGATTCGTGTGGAAAGCGCGCCGGGCCAAGGCACCCGGATCGTTTTCAGCCTGCCCCTGGCCGAACCCGAGACGATCTTTGCTTGATTACCCCCTGTTCATCCAGTAGAGTTGGGCTTTCAATTTTATTATGAAGGAGAGCTGCTATGCGACGAATGATGACAAAGGGGGCTTGGCTGGCTTGGGGGATGGGGTTGTTTCTGCTGCTTACGGGGTGTCAGACTGCCTATTTTTCGGCGATGGAAAAGATCGGCTACCACAAGCGGGATATTCTCGTCAGCCGGGTCGAGGAGGCGCGAACCTCGCAGCAGGAGGCCAAGGAGCAGTTCAAGACGGCGCTACTGAAATTCACCGAACTGACCGGATTCAAAGGCGGGTCGTTGGAGGACAAATACCAGAAGCTCAACAGCGAATACGAAAACAGCATGGCCCGGGCCGAAGCGGTGCGCAACCGCATCGTCGCCGTCGAGGATGTGGCCGAAGCCCTCTTCTCCGAGTGGAAGAACGAAATCGGCCAGTACAGCAACGCCGGCCTGCGTCAGTCCAGCCAGCGGAAGTTCGATGAAACCCGGCAGCATTACAGTCGTCTGATCGCCGCCATGAAGAAGGCGGAGAGCAAGATTCCACCAGTTCTGACCGCTTTCAACGATCAGGTTCTCTATCTCAAGCACAACCTCAACGCCCAGGCCATCGCCGCCCTGCGCGACGAACTGGCCACCGTTGAAACAGACATCGGCGCCCTGATCCGCGACATGGAATCCTCCATCCGCGAAGCCGATAGTTTTCTGAGCGCCATGGCCCGCGAATAGCCCTACCCTTCCCGTCCCGGGCGCCCTCCTGTCGGTTTGGGCAGGGCGCCACCGCGCTGCACCAGGTCATTGAAGAAGTGGGGATCCTGGCAATACTGCATCGCCGCTTCTACCGCCACCTTCTGTTCCCGCACCAGCTGCGCCAGACTTACATCCAGTGAGCAAAATTCATCCATGCTTTGCTGCATCAGGCTGCGGATCTGGTTTTCCTTGCGCTCCTTGATCAGGTTTTTGGTGCGCGGGGTGTTCTCCAGTTTCTCGAAAGCCAGCACTCGCCCCTTGCCGTCCTTGCTCGCCACCAGCCGCTGATTGAGAATACAGACGAAGTTGTCCGCCAGCTGGATGCGCACCTGATGCTGCTGCTCCGGCGGGAAGACGTCGATGATACGGTTGACCGCCATCACCGCGTTGTTGGCGTGCATGCAGCTGATCACCAGATGGCCGCTGTCCGCCGCCTGCAGGGCGATGGAAAAGCTTTCAGCGTCGCGCATCTCGCCGATGACGATGACGTCCGGCGCCTCGCGGAATATCCGCCTCAGCCCCTCCTGAAAAGACTCGGTGTCGACCCCGACCTCCCGCTGGTTGACGTTGCTCGATTTGTGGGTGTGCAGATATTCGATGGGATCTTCGATGGTGACAATGTTCTTCTTCTGCCGGGTATTGATGATGTCGAGCAGCGCCGCCATGGTCGTGGTCTTGCCGTGGCCAGTGGGGCCGGTGATGAGGATCAGTCCCTGGGTTTTCAGGGCGAAATCCTCGAAGGACGGGGGCAGGCCGAGATTTGCCAGGCTCGGAATCTCCTCGACGATATGGCGGATCGCCAAGGAGATGGTTTTACGCTGGCGGTAGGCGTTGACCCGGAAACGCCCCCATTCGGGGAGGGAATAGGCGAAGTCCGCCTCCTGACATTGCAGAAACTGGTCCCACTGAAAATCAGTCATCATCCCCCGGGCGTAATCGTGTACCGTCTGCGGCGTCAGCACCGGCAGCGGCAGGCGCACCAACTCGTTGTTGAGCTTGAGGCTCGGCGCCACCCCGGCCACCAGCAGCAGATCGGAAGCGCGGTTGACCACCATCTTGCCGAAGAGATCGCGCACGTCGGGGAGCACCGTCTCCTTCGGCTTGGAGACACTGGCCCGGGCGATCTCGGCACCGGGGATCGTCCGTCCCGGCCGCTCACCGAGGTTCTCGATCAGCCCGAGGGCGGCACTCATCTGGAAAGAAGGCACCACCAACGGTCGAATCGACTGGCCGAGGATGAATTGCAGCTCGCCGAGGGTCTGAATATCTCCCGGATTGGCCATGGCCATGGCGATCTTGCGATCCTTGGCGGCCACCGGAATCACCTGATTCTTCTTCATCGTCTCCAGGGGGAGAAGGGCGAGCATGGCGGGATGGAGATCGATCCGCTCCAGGTTGAGCCCTTCAACTCCGGATTGCATGGCCAGGGCCTTGACCAGGTCGTCGACACTCAGATAGCCCAGCTCGACCAGGGTCGAGCCGAGCTTGTGCCCTTCGAAACCCTGCTGACGCCGGGCGTTTTCCAGCTGTTCCGGGGTCACGAAACGATGCACCAGCAGCAGTTCCCCCAGGCGCAGGGCGCGCCGACTTTTGTTTTCCTGGGTCATGACCATCTCCTTGCCGGTGCGTCCGGCGATCTAAAGTACGGATGTTTCTGGACTTGCCCCTGTCCCATCGCGAAAAGCAGCATCACGTCTTGTCACCAATTTGGTTCATGCCCCGCATCCCCCGCACTCCGGCGCGCTGACATCCGTCACCAGAGCCAGAAAGGAACGGGAATTCCCCGTATCAACCAGAGACAGGGAAATTCGGACCGGGTAGATCGAACCGTCCTGGCGCCGATTNNTGTCTGCCGTCCCTCGCGCAGCGGCAGCAGCAACGACGCGAAATCCCCGGGACTCAAGGTCGGCTTGATGTGCAGGGGGGTCAAGCCTTTGAGTTCCTCCAAAGAATAGCCGAGATTGCGCAGCGCCCCACCACTGGCATGCTCAAATCGCAGGCTGTGCTCGTCGAACATATAGAGTTCGCCCGGACTGTTTTCCAGCGCCACGGTGAGTCGTGTCACCTGCTCGCGTTGGCGTTTGACTTCGAGCATACGCCAGACCGCCTCCATCAGCAGCTGCAACTGATCGACATCGCTCTGGCTGTAGGGAAGCTCCCGATTGGCCACACCGATCAACGCAACGATCCGCCCATCGTTGAAAACCGGCACGTTCATATGACTGACAATC
>DIVU01000055.1:0-1120 GCA_002423365.1 Desulfuromonadaceae bacterium UBA6124
ACATAGCCGCCGGTCCAGCCCATCAGGAAAAGACCGCCGCCGTAACCCATGTTGGCGATGAGGCCGGCCATGGAGATGAAAGACGCCGCGGACATCCAGTCGGCGCCGGTCGCCATGCCGTTCAGAATCGGGTGAACGCCGCCGCCGGCGACGTAGAAGTCTTTAGTGCTGCCGGCCCGGGCCCAGATCGCGATGCCGATGTAGATCGCGAAAGTGAGGCCGACCACCAGATATGTCATTGCTTGCAGTCCCATAGGTCATGCCTCCTTAATTTTCGTGAACGTCAAATTTCTTGTCGAGGTTGCCTTGCAACTTCGCATAGATAAAGATCAGGGCGACATAGATGTAGATGGAGCCCTGGTGCGCGAACCAGAATCCCAGCGGATAGCCGCCGAGGTGGATGTTATTAAGCGCCGGCGCGAGGATAATGCCGAAGACGTATCCGGCTATAAACCACACGCCCAGGATGATTGCCATCAGCTTCAATACCGCGTACCAATAGGCTTGTCCCGATTTGTCCATGAATGCCTCCTTGAAAAAGGTGTTTTGCGTTGATCTAGAATAATGTCGTTTTTTCTGAATCCCTGCGGGTCGTCACGATGTGTTTTTCCCCCTTTCTCCAGTGCGGCTTTGGTGTTTTGGTTTCGTAAACATCTGCGATTCATGTCCCCGGGGCGCCGTTTCCCGAATCGGTTTTCGTCTTCCTGGGGAATCTAGTAGAATGGTATTTCAAAAATACCAGCTAAATTGTCTTTCGCACGTTTTTTGCGGCAAAAATAAAACAGAAAGTCTGAAGACGGCGCAACTTGGTAAAACACCATTTTGAAAACTTTGGTCGACGATACTCTGAAAAACCGCAAGTCGTCAATAAAAAAATAGAACCATGTTTTTATTTTGTTTTAAAATGTCGTAAGTGACTAATTTTAATCAATAAAAAAATCGAAAAATAGATTTTGGTGCTTGTTTTTAAAAAGGAACCGTCGTTTGTTGCGGTGTTTTTCGAGGGCCAGGCGGGGAGTCTGTGCGAGAGAATTAATTGCGTGGAATCGAAAAAGGGTTAAAAATAGGTTCTTCTCGTTGTCGGAATTCATTTTTTGCCGAGGTGGCCATGCCGAACAGT